>DATCFS010000273.1:0-15660 GCA_036509375.1 Acidimicrobiales bacterium | reverse complement strand
TGGTCGTGGCTGGAACCGTCGTAGTCGTCGCCGGCGTCGTGGTGGTCGTCGCAGGCGTCGTGGTGGTCGTCGCAGTCACCGTGAAGTCGGCGGCGTTCAACGACTGTTCAAGACTGAAGTATGTCGAAGACCCTGATGCGAGGCCACCGGTGAAGTTCACGTTGCCGGTCATGTAGGCGGTACCAGCGCTGAAGCCATTGAACCAGGTCGTGGGTCCCGCGTAGTCAAAACCGTCGTAGCCCTTACCGGTACCTGTGACGGGCTGGAACGGGCAGTTCGCTACGCCCAGACCTACTAAGCCCGTGCCGCTCCAGGTGTAGATGGGGTGGCCCGCGTTAGTGGCGCAGATTCCGTCTCCGTCAAAGGCGAAGATACCTTTCGTTGAGGTGAGGACCACTGTTGAAACGTCACCGCCACTGTTGTTGAGGATCCCAACCAAAGTGTCGTCGTGACCATCAAAAGGGCCCTCGTTCGTGTTCTGCACGATGGACGTAGTGCCGTTGCTGTTCAGGATGATGAGGAATGCGCACCCAGCAGTGTCATTTCCAATTGCCGGGCATTCATTGAATGGCGAGGTGGTTGCCGGTGGTGCGAGGGCACTGGACGAGCCCGCGAAAATGCTGAAGAATGCGCCAGCCAACGCGACGGACGCGAAGACAGCACCAATGCGACGAAGTGCACCCGCGGATGAGTGTGCGGCACGTGTTCGATTCGTCGATGGACGCCCTGAACCGGCTGTCGCAGACCCTGATGGGATCTGATTCATTAGTTTTCTCCTCTAGCCCCTGCGAGAGGACAGTATTACAAAGTGCACGAGTATTGTCAACCGAGAGTGACGGCGTTGTGATTTCCTTGATATTTGGCCACTTCTCGGACGATGCCGGACAGTCCGCACGACGTATGGCCGAACATTGAATGATCATTCATCAATCCGTTGAGGCGCACGATATAAATCGTCGAATAGACGAAGTGGCCGGGGCGGAACTGTGAGTCGATCCGTGTTGAATTTCAAGTTGAATTGACAGAAAGTCGCTGCAAAAGTAACCGACCCTCACTCTTGGAGTGAGGGTCGGTTCTTGAGTGACTCAGTGTCGCTCAACTTGAATATACGAATTGTCCGTTCTTATGCCTGACGACGACGTCGGAGGGCAAGAGCCAGTCCGGCGAGACCAGCGAACATCACCAATCCACTGGCGGTCAGCACAACTCCGCTGTCAGTTGACGCAGCTGATCCACCCGCACCGGTTTCGGGAGCACCCGAAGGAATGGTCGCTGTGCCGAGAGGCGGCTGGGTCGTTGGCGTGCCCGGAGCACCTGTAGGAATGGACGTCCCAGATATTGGCGGCGTCGTCGTGGTGACAATTGGCGCAGTCGTCGTGGTGGCAGTTGTCGTCGTAGTGGTGGGAGCAGTCGTTGTGGACGAAATACCTGGCGGCGGCGGCGGCGGAACAGTCGAGGTCGTGTCGGATGGCGCCGTCGTGGTGGTCACGGCTGGAGCAGTCGTGGTGGTCACGACGGGAGCAGTCGTGGTGGTCATGGCCGGCGCGGTCGTCGTCGTGACGACCGGAGCAGTCGTCGTGGTCACGGGCGCCGTAGTCGTGGTCGTGGGCCAACAACAAACGGTTGTCGTGGTCGAGTGCCACGTGGTCGTCGAGTGCCACGTGGTGGTCGTCGAGGGCCAGGTCGTCGTGGTTCCGTCGTGGTGGTGACCATATCGAAGCTGGTAATGCTGAATCGTTGTGGTTGTGCACGAGTTCGAACCGCCATCGCTGTTGTTGGCATGTACAGTCGTCGCGTTCGAAGCGAGTGCCGGAAGCGCGAGGATACTCACGGTGACCGCGGCCAATACCGCCAATGCCGACCGTGAACGTCGAATCACCCGGAGAGTTGTTGCGCGACACAGCCCAAAAAATTGTCGAGGTGTGTACGCCTGACCGTCACCGCGGATTATGCGGATATTCCTTTTCATGAGATACTCTCGATCCGCCCCTGCGCTAGTAAAACGTAGTGGAATTCAACTTTATTGTCAAGTCGTTGTGTATTCGGAGTCGATCCCTTGATGATTTCACCTTACATAGTTGTGCGATATGTAGGGTGGATACCCTTAAATGTAGGGGTTTTGGTACCAAAGACCTTCGTTTCGTTGCCTTAACGAAATCTCAAATTGACGACAAAAAAGTGAGAAGAAGGCAGATTTTGGACGCCGGCGGGGATGAAATCGGTGACTTCCGAACGTCTCGGAGGTCCTCTGTTCCGAGTCGTCGCACAGGGACGTCAAACCCGTAATTGCACGAGCGCGCCTCGTCGCACGTCGCCGTGCTTCGCAGTGATTGCGACGTTCAACGCTTCTCTTCGCATTTACCAGTTTTTTCCGTGAAGTACGAAAATGGGCCACCTAGTATCGTCATCACCGAACGAATCGTGACGGTGCCTACTTATTGGGCCACAGGGAAGCGACCGAAATGTCCAATAGACCCGATACCTCCAAGGCCACCGCGGCGCAGGAGGCATTCATGGCGGACCTTTCGACCGCGCTCGAAAACGACCAGTTCTTCTTGGTCTATCAGCCAGAGATCGACTTGCATACCAACGCCTTTGCCGGCGTCGAGGCGCTGCTCCGCTGGCGCCACCCTGAACAAGGCGTTGTGAATCCCGACGCCTTCGTCCCCGCCCTCGAAGCGCAAGGACTCATAGTTGCGGTAGGGTCCTGGGCGCTTTCGACTGCCTGCGCGCAGGGTAGCGAATGGCACGACAAGGGCTACCGATTCTCGGTCGCCCTCAATATCTCGCCTTTGCAATTCGAGTGGCCGGCGTTCGTGTCCCAAGTCGAGGAGGCACTTGACTCCAGTCGTTTCCCAGCGTCACTCCTCGTGCTCGAGTTTGCCCAATCCACGTTGACCTCGAATTACGGCGAACAGTTGACGGCGTTAAAGGAGCTCGGAGTACGTTTGGCCATCGATGACTTTGAACCGGGTTCGTCGCATCTGGATGATCTCGCCACGTCGCCGGTCGACATTGTCAAACTGGATCGGCGATTCATTGCATCCATGTCTCAGTCCGAGGACGCCGCCGACCTCGTACATTCACTCGTCGCAGCGGCCAAGGGATTGCATTTGCAGATAGTGGCGTCGGGAATCGAAGACGACGACCAACGTCGCCGTCTCCAACTCGAAGATGTGTCGATTGGACAAGGATTTCACTTCTCGAAACCTCACGAGGCGGCCGAGATTGATCGGTATTTGGAGGACTTCTCCATCTTTTCGGGGAAGCCTCTTTGAGGCAGCACCTGGCGAGTGCAGAATGCAGTGCCGTTACCGGTGCTCGCAGTGCCTCGCCACACTCGAACTGCGCCCCTTCCGGAACCGTCGGGCTGCTTCGACGAGGGCGGTGAATGGACGTGGCGAAAAAACGACCCCACACCAAGACCGCACGCGAGACGAACGTGAACGAACCACCGGGACTTTCCACCGAGTCGCGCGACGCCATCAGGAAATCGCAGCGCATCGCGATTCAGTTGCATCAGCTGATCGCGGCCTCCATACGAGTTAATGCATTGCGCAACGAGGTCGAGATAGTGAAGAGTCTCGCCGGCAGTACGAGAACCGTCTTCGACGCTGACGTCGCGATCGTGACCCTCGACACCGGATCCCTGAGCCCGCTTCGGGGCATTGCCAGGCGAGGGAAACGGCCCCTCAGCGAAGTGCCGCGAGAGGCTGACGATGAAGAGTTCCCCGCCCTCTGGGAGATTGGGAGTGAGACTCGAATTGAAGGCGACTGGCTCGTTGCGCCCGTGCTCGAGCGCCGGGATCGAGCTCGTGGCGTCATTGCCGTGCGTCGAGGCGCAGACCTGGAGTTCGGAGACGAGGACAGAGAAGTTCTGGTCCTGCTGGCGCAGATGGCATCGAGTGCGCTCGGCGCTGCCGAATTGGGCCGGACAATCGAGGCGAGTGAAGCCCGTCTCCGGGTTCTGATTGAAACCGCGCCAGTGGGAATCGTCGAAGCCGACGTCGACGGCAACGTGCGCTGGTGGAATGCATCGGCGAGCAATATATTCGCGTGGCCGGACTTCGCCGACGTCGACGACGCGGAGATTACGGTCTTTCCCCCCTCCACGTTGGCCGGATTGCATGAACTCTGGGCGGAAGTGCAAAAGGGCGGTGCGGTGGATGGGCGCGACTTCGTTGACGTCGAAATCGCTGGACGTACGCGAGTGTTGACGGCGTCGGCCGCGCGGCTGCCAACCAGTGATGGAGCGACGCCGGCAATCCTTACGTTGATTGACGACGTGACGAACAATCGCGAACTGATTGCCGAGCTACGTCACGCGCACACCATGGAGACTCGAGGTCAAGTGGCGAGCCGAATCGCGCACGACTTCAATAATCTCCTCACCCTCATCTCGGGCTACGCGGAGATTCTTTCTGGTGACGTCGCCACCAACAAGAAATCGAAGCAGATGATAAACGAGATTCAAACAACTGCGTCGCGTGCTTCGTTGCTGACCGGTCAGCTCCAAGCAATCGGACGAACATCCGATCCAGAGCCCATGGTGTTCAATCCGGTCGCCATCATCCACGCCAACGCCGAAGTACTCCAGCGGATCCTCGGTTCGTCAATAGAACTCCAATGGTCACTGGACGAGAAAGCCGGCAACGTGCGAGCGGACGCCGACCAATTCGAACAGATGATCATGAATCTCTCGATGAACGCCCGCGACGCCATGCCCAAGGGCGGAACTCTGTCCATTGGTGTTGCGCCGCAAACGGTGTCGAGTGATCGCGCACTGGAGTTGGGCGTCGAGTCCGGTGACTACGTGATGATCGCAGTCGCCGACGACGGTGTCGGCATGGACGAGGAAACGCGGGCGCGCTGTTTTGAAGCGCTCTTCACGACCAAGGGCGCGTTCAAGGGAACGGGTATGGGGCTCGCATCGGCACGTCGTCTCGCCGAAGGTAGCGGGGGCGCCATTTGGTGCCGTTCCAGCCTGGGCGAAGGAACGACGTTCGAAGTCGTACTGCCTCTCGTGGACGAACCGGTCGCCCCTTCGCCAACCAGCGCCGAAGTTGATCGTCCCCGTGGTTCGGCGACTGTTCTCATCGTCGACGACGACGAGGGACTACGAAATTTCATGAGCCGGATCCTCGAGCGAAACGGATATCAGATCCTGACGGCCGACTCTGCGGAGCAGGCACTGATCGAATTTGACGACTTTCCAGGATCGATTGACTTGCTGTTGAGCGATGTGGTGATGGGTGGAATGTCGGGCCGCGAACTGGCTACTGCGTTGCAGGCCAAAGATTCGACGCTGTCAGTCCTTCTTGTTTCGGGCACCGCCAATCGGACGATCATCGCTGAACTCAATCCGGCGGCGAGTGACTTTCTCGCGAAGCCCTTCCAGCCGAGTCAACTAATTGACAAGGTCCACGAAATGATGTCGCGACGGGCATGAGCACGCGTCCAGTCGCGGAGTTAGGTGGGTACGGACTCGGGTTCGAACCGGTACCCGACACCTCGCACGGTGGTGATCCAGCGGGGATGGTCCGGGTCAACTTCAAGTTTGGCCCGTAGTCGACGGATGTGCTCGGTGACGGTTGCTTCGTTCTGCCATTCACTCGAGGACTCCCACACGTGTTCGAGCAGCTGCTCACGCGAGAAAACTTGACGGGGCGAGCGAGCGAGAAACGCCAGCAGGGCGAACTCCTTGGAGGTCAGCTCTAGGAGATTGCCTCGAAGTCGGACTTCGTGGGTGTTTTCGTTGATGAGCAGATCGCCGAAGTGCAGCGTGGGGGCATCAATGTGGAGTTGGGCCAAATTGGCCCCTGAGCGGCGCAAGACCGACTCGATTCGCGCCGACACCTCGCCGAGCGAAAACGGCTTCACGATGTAGTCGTCGGCGCCTAATTTCAGTCCCGCGATTCGTTCGGATTCAAGTCCCCGACCAGTAAGGAAGATGACGGGCACGTCACTGATCAGTCTGATTTCGCGAAGGACGTCGCGGCCATCTTCGGCGCCGAGCACGATGTCCAACAAGACGAGGTCCGGTTCCATGGATGAGGTAGCTCGAACTGCTTCGCCCCCGTCCTGCGCGACCAGGACTTCGTGGCCCTCACCGATGAGGAACGTGTCGAGCAATTTGGTCATTTCGGCGTCGTCGTCAACGACCAGAATCTTGGTCAAAATTCTCCATCCGTGTTAGCAACCAATTTTGTGACAAAACCATGACAAAGAACACCGCGATTGCACGCGAAGTCGTGATAGCGACGAACTTCGAGACATCGGGTGGTCGACATGTTGACAATACTATGGACGTTGCGTGTGATTTCCGGTTGTACCGCAAGGAAATCTCCTCGGACGACGGGGCTCACTCACGACGGGGGCCTCCTCGGCAGCTGAGTTTTTCGACCATGCACTGCACAAACGTGTGCCATCACGGTCCACCACGTAAGCGGGCTGATTCACTATAGTTTCAAGGCAAATGGCCGCAATTTCACGGCCGTCTCAACCGGGGCGCGGAACGGAACAGGTGGTCAGTGGGTAACTCAATCGGTCGTCGATACCGGTACGGCGCGAGTTTTGTTGACCAGGAATCCGGTGTTCGTTTTGAAGGTCACCATCCCCTCGAACGGCCTGACCTGTGGAAGGTCTACCTCAACGAAGCCGAAGGGATATTCCGCAGTCGTGGTTTTGAGGGCACGTTGCGACGGGTGGAACTCGAAGAAGGCAACGGCGTTCCGCTCTTCATTCTCGGCTTTGATGCGGACGGTGAACCGGTTGCCGGCGTCCGCTTTCACGGTCCCCTCGAAGGCAGTTATCAGGCCGCGATCATTGAAGAGATGGCCTCGTCGCCCCAAATTGGGATCATCCATGATCTGATTGAACGCGAGATTCGACTCGGTGCACTCGAGGTGAAGGGCGCATGGTCGAAAGGCGCGTCAGTCGTCGGTGTTCGACTACTCGCTGCAATCTCTCGTTCGGTCACGCACGCAATGAACTGGCTCGGCGCCGAATTCGCAATCGCCGCCGTCTCGGACACCTTGATGCCCGTGGGTGATGTCACCGGCGGCGTTCAAGTCGGTACGGAGTGGGTGCCGTTTCCTGACGAGCGCTACCGTACGGTCGCCGTCTCGTGGCACCGCGGTCGCACCTACGAGCTTTCCAATCCGGCGAATCAACAGGCGCTTCGTCGCGAGGCCGAGCAACTGTTTCGCGGCCCAACGCGGCTCGGCGCCGGTCCGATCGAGCCGGCCTCCACTCGGACGAGGGCCTGTCGACCGCTGATCCTCGACGTTGGTGAACGCGCGCAACGTGAAGTGTTGCGAATACTGCGCGAAGACTCTGCACTACAGATCATTGACCGACTGAGTGAACAGCGCGAACAGTTGGCCGAGATCATTCCGAAGCCGAGCGCCGCGCTTTCTGAAGAAGGTTCGCGGTGGGTGTACTACCCGTGGCGGCGTGCGGTCGTTCGCCTCTTGGCGCCGCACTCATTCTCAACGCTTCGTCTGGACCGCAATCGCAACAAACTCACGCGCGCCGAACAGGCCCGACAACGTTCATTGCGAATTGGGGTCGTTGGCCTCAGCGCCGGTCACACCATTGCCCACGTCATTGCGATGGAAGGCATTGCCGGGGAAATTCGATTGGCCGACTTCGACACGCTCGAACTCTCCAACCTCAACCGCATACCGGCGAGTGTGCTCGACCTCGGCGTCAACAAAGCTGTCGTCGCCGCGAGGAGAATCGCCGAGATCGATCCCTACTTGCGCGTGGTCGTCGAACCGGCTGGCATTCGCGCGGAAAACTTGGGAGAGTTCCTCGACGGACTCGACCTCGTGATTGAAGAGTGCGACTCACTCGACATGAAGTTTCTCGTTCGTGAAGCGGCGCGCGAACGACGCATTCCCGTGATCATGGAAACGAGCGACCGTGGCGTGCTCGACGTTGAACGCTTCGACCTCGAACCCGATCGTCCGATTTTTCACGGCCTGCTTGGCGACATGGATTCGTCCAAGTTGGCCGGCCTCACGACCGCGCAAAAGGGTCCGTACGTCATTCGACTCATCGGCGCGCGCGAGGCGTCGTCGCGTGGAGCGGCGTCGCTGTTGGAAGTTGGACAGACCATCACGGGTTGGCCGCAACTCGGCAGCGAGATCACCCTGGGCGCCGCGACAGTCGCCGCAGCGGTTCGTCGCATTGGACTTGCTGGCGAACTGCCCTCGGGTCGCGTGCGCTTCGACGTCGAGGAGATCCTGTCGGGCCTCGGTCCCGTGGAAGTCAATCTCGAAGCCGAAGCCGACCTCTTCACGCCGCCGCCCGAAGATCCACCACTGGTGAGTGACGACCCGATCGAGTTGATTGTGGACGCGGCGCGTCGGGCACCGTCGGGTGGCAACGTCCAACCGTGGCGCTTCGAGGCCGACGAGAACGAGATTCGGTTCTTCATGATTCCCGAGCGCACGTCGACGATGGACGTCGCGCACCGTGGTACGTACGTCGGCATCGGGGCCGCCCTCTTCAACGCTCGTGTTCAAGCTGCGTCGATCCGAAAGCTCGGCCTCGTGAAACTCTTCCCCGAAGGGCGACCGTCACATCACGTGGCGTCCATGACGCTCGGGACTTCTGACGATGTCGCCATCGCACCGCTTCGTGAGTACCTGCACACACGCTCGTCGAATCGACGAATGGGTCAGGCGACACCGATTGACGAGGAGACAGTGCAGACCCTTACTCGTGGTGTCGAACGCGAGGGCGCACAACTGCGAATCGTCACCGAACGTGACCGCATTAACAGTGGAGCCGAAATCCTGGCTGCGTCGGACCGATTGCGTTTCTTGTTGCCGACGGTGCACCAAGAGATGCTCTCCGAGATCAAATGGCCGGGGCGTGACTCCTTGGAAGAGGGACTCGATGTGCGCACGCTCGAGATGGACTCGGGTGGCTACGCCGCTCTCGAGATCCTTAGTCGGCCCGATGTGATGGGTCACCTGTCCGACTGGCGCGCTGGCTCGGCGCTCGGGCTACGAATGCAGGCGTCCATTATGACGAGTTCGGCACTCGCGATTATCACCGTCCCCCGCGCGGACCCCATGTGGTACTTGCGTGGTGGGGCCGCAATGGAGCGCTTCTGGCTGAGTGCCGAAATGCACGGCATGGCGATTCAACCTGCATCGCCCGTCTTCCTCTACGCGGTGGACGAAGCTGACATGTTGCTCATGGCCGGGGAACGGTACCTCGACGAAATGCACTCCTTGTCGGAAAGATTCCACAATTTCTGGGGAATGAGTGACGGTGAAACGGCCGTCATGGTCTTCCGAGTGTTCTCGGCACCCCCTCCCTCCGTCCACAGCGTGCGCCTTCCGCTGAGTCACGTTCTCAGCCGTGAAACCGAAACCGTGTCGCCGATTGAGCCGTATTCCATTGAAAATCGTCGTTAAGTCGTTAAAATGTTGGGGTTTACTTCGCATACCCTCTGTGCAATAATCGTTATCTGGTAAGTAAACCAGTCAGTGGAAGGGCTTTCGGGCACGACTCCTGATTTAGACCTTTATTTGTCGGCGAAGGCGATCCCCCAATGAAAAATCCGAATCACTCGTACTTAGACCGTGCGGGCGAAGAGACCCGTCTCGTGGTGGAGACACTCCTCCAAGTCGTCCCCGGTACACAAATCGTCGCCGTCGTGACGAATCTCACGATTCCGATTCCAGGTTTCGAACTCGATCCCCTCATCGGCGGCGATTCCGAAAAGGCCTTCGAAACCATCTCTGAGCGCGTTCGAAGCCAACTCACGGGCGAATCGCCGCTGAATGCATTCTCGTGCGTCGTCCAAGGCGTGGAGTGGGGCGTCCTGGTCGACCCGATCGTCGTGCAGAACGCTGATCAGGAAGGTGAAGAAGAAGGTCGCATTGTTGGTGCCCTCGTCGTCGCGCGACACGGTCGCACCTGGTCTGGTCGCGAGCGATCCCTGACGAAGGCCTTCGGCAGTTTGCTCAGTCATGTCGCGACCCTCGCCACGCGCGAGGGCATCTTGTTGCACCAGCGGCGACTCGACGAATTGGTCGCTCAAGTGGCCGAAAAACTCATGTCGGCCTCGGCGACCAACCGACAGGAAGTGCTCGACTGGGTCTGTCTCGTCCTTGCAGAATTCCTCAGTGCCGACGTCGCCTTCATTCGACGCAACGATCTCAACAGAGGACTTTCCATTCTCGAGGCCGAGTGGCCGATTCGTCTGGACATTCCCGACCCCGACCCGTTGGGCGAGGTCTCCTTCGACGCCGACCCCATCTTCATGGCGCTGCGCGATCTTCGTGCGCCCTACCTCACGGGGACGAACGACCTCAACGACGACTACCGCGACCTCACCATGGAGGGTGGCGGCATCACGCCGGCCGCCGGCGCCGCCGTGCCCTTACTGCTCGGCGACACCACGTGGGGCTCGCTCGGTTTCTTGCACTTCAACCTTCACCCGTGGGTCCAGGCCGAGGTCAACGCACTCCAGGCCGTGGCGTCCATGCTCGTCCAATTGCAGGGTCGCATCGACGCGGAGGAACGCACGCGCTACAACGCGAACCACGATGAACTGACCGGCCTACCCAATCGACGCGCCCTCATCGAAGAGCTGAAGAGTCGTCTCGACACGAAGCGCCAGACGGCGGTCATGGTGATCGACCTCGACCGCTTCAAGGTCATGAACGATTACCTGGGTCACGGCAGTGGTGACCGACTCCTGGTCACGATCGCCGACCGGATTCGCACCAGCATTCGCACGAACGACTTCGCCGCCCGACTGGGTGGGGACGAATTCGTCTTCATTGTCGACAAGGCCAAGAGCGAGATGGAAGTGCTCTCGACGGCCTACCGCATGCTCGACGTGATCGCCCAGCCCGTGGCCATTGCCGGGCAGGAGGTCACGCACACCGCCAGCATCGGCATCGCCATGGCCGAACCGGGGGAGCAGAGCGGCCTCGATCTCCTGGGTTTCGCTGACGTCGCCATGTACGCCGCCAAGGCCCGTGGGCGCAATCAGGCGGTCGTCTTCGACCGCGACCTGCGCGAGGAGGTGAACGACCGCTCTCGCACCGAGTTGATGCTGCGCGAGGCCATTGATTTGGGCGGACTGCGCCTTCACTTCCAGCCCGAGGTTGACCTGCGCACCGGTCAGGTTCTGGCGGCTGAAGCCCTCGTACGCTGGGAACACCCGACGAGGGGGCTCCTCGCAGCTTCGGAGTTCATCACGGTTGCCGAAGAGACGGGTCTCGTGACCGAGCTCGGTCGCTGGGTCTTCGCAGAAGCCTGTCGTCAACTGTCGATCTGGCAGAACGAGTACGCCGACTTGCCCTTCATCGTGCGCGTCAACATGTCACCGGCGGACTTCAAAATGGGCGATCTCGTCGAATTTGTCGAGCGCTGCTTGCGCGAGAACAACGTGCCCGGGAACCGCCTCTGCATTGAGATCACGGAATACGCGGTGATGGATCAACCCGAGCGCATCGCCGGCATTCTGAAGGGATTTCAAGCCCTCGGCGTCGAGATTGCCCTCGACGACTTCGGTACGGGCTTCGCCTCGATGACGGGCCTTAAGAACCTGCCGGTCAATCTCTTGAAGCTCGACATGAGTTTCGTGCGAGGCATCACGTCCGACAACTACGACCGAGCAATCGTTGAGTCGATTATCCGCCTCGGTAATGCGCTCAACCTGGGCGTCATCGCTGAAGGCATCGAATCGAGCGCCATCATCGAGAAACTCCTCGAACTTGGTTGCCACCGTGGCCAGGGCTACCTGATCTCGCGGCCGGTCCCCGCCGCCGAGCTCTCCGAAATGCTCCATCAGGGTGCCGTGCCGACGTCGATACTTCACCCCAGTGCTACGTCGTCGCTCGAACTGGCAGACTTACAGTTGTGACCTCCAAGAACGGCTCGACCGCTGAATCAATGCGCCACGAGAGCGGTGACGACGACGAGACGGGCGCCACGTTGTCGTCGATTCACGCCTCCGACAACGAGCGCAGCGACTTCACGGGCGAGGACTACGAGCCCTGGCTTTTCCAAACGATGTTGAACGAGTTGTCCGAGCGCGAGTTGGGCGTCGGGTTCATCTACGCGATTCTGGAACTCTTCGCTGAACGCCACGGACTCACTGACGTCGCTGTCGTGCTCGTCAACGAGTCGTTTGGCACGCAGATGTTCCGGTTGGGCGGCGCTGCGGTCACGTCCGAGATGGCGGCGCACCTGAGCGCCTCGCCCGGTGTCTACTGCGAACCGGACCACGTGCCGGTGCCCGAGCGCGACGCCGTTCGCACGGCCTGCCAGCTCGCCATGTCGCTCCACCTCGCGCGTTTTAGTGCGGCGCATGACCCACTCACCAACATCGCGAACCGTCGTAGTTTCGACGAAGCGCTCGAGATCGCCGCCGCCCGCAGCGCGCGCTACGGCTGGGCCTTCACCCTGGTGCTCGTCGACCTCAACAACTTCAAACTGGTCAATGACCGCTCGGGTCACGAATACGGCAACCACCTGCTTCGCCAGTTCGGCTTCGCGCTGCGCCAGGCCGTTCGTCAAGGTGACATGGCCGCGCGCGTGGGCGGTGACGAATTCGCCGTCATTCTGAGTAACGCAGAAGGTCACGAGTCGTCGGGTTTCACGGAGCGACTCCGCGGCCACCTCGCCTCACTCGGTAATCCCGTTGATTTCACTATTGGTACGGCGACCTCGCCGCGCGACTCGACCGATCCCGGCGAGCTCTTGCGATTGGCCGACGGTCGTCTCTACGAGAAGAAGGGCATTCGAATCTCATGATGTCAAGGACCGAAGAGGACTTCGAGTTAGAACTGCGTTCGCTGCCCGGCGTGCTGAACGTTGGCATCACGAAGCACGCCAACGGGGACGTCAACGTCGTGACCCTGGTCGCGAACAGCAAGGACCCCTCCGCCACGCGTAGCGCCGCGACGCAGATCGCGAGTCTCTACTACCCCGAAGCGGCAGTCGTCGTTGAGGACGCCAACCGAGCCCTGTCGGACCACAACCGTGGCGAAGGACCCCGCGTGGCACTGATTCGTGCGGACTACGACACCACTGACGGGTTCTGCGAAGTGCAGCTCTCCGTTGACGGTCGAACCGGCATTGGCCGTGCCGGTAGTGGCCCACTCATAGGTGGCGCCGAGGCAACCTTGGCGGCACTGCGCGACCTCGGCTACGACGTGCCCTATTCGTTGATGACGGTGACCAACGTCACGAACGGTCGTGACTGGCCCGTCATTGTGACCCTGCGTTCGCTCGCGAACGACGCCGACCGATTTGGCATTGCCCGTTCGGAAGACGACCTCGTCTCGGCGGTGAAAGCCACGCTCGACTCACTCAACCGGTTTCTGTCAACACTCGAAGGTCGCGTCTAGGTTTTCTCGCTCTTGGCGTCGGGGTCGAAATCCTCGAGAAACGTCGCAATGTCGTTGGCACAGTCAAGTGGAGAACGTGCGTCGCTCTCGACAACGAAGTCGTAGCTCACTCCTTCGTGCACCGCAACGAGTTGCGCCGCCACCATGCCAATCACTCGATCGCCGCGCAGGCGCTCGCGTTCCATCGCTACCGCGGGATCGCACGTGACGCCGATCCACACCACGCGGGCATCATGAAACATCGCACGCATGCGATCCTGCGAACGTGAGCCCTCGAGGAACACTTCCTCGAGTATGAGGTGGATGCCAGCGCGCACCATTGTGGCCAGACCTTGCCGAAAGGCCAACTCGAGACGGCGATACTCCGGTCCCATCGACATCCGTCCGTCCCCGTGCAGCGTCAAGCCGCCCTCTCGGTAGTTCGTGGGAGGTGGCCGAATGGCAATCCGTGCGTCGTCCTCGATGGCGAGGAGCGCAATCGGCAGACCGGAAATTAGCGTGTCGACGCCAAAGGTCAGCCAGGTGTCCGGCAATTTCTCTTGCAGACACTGGATTATGGACGACTTACCGGAGCTCGACGTGCCGTTCACCACAATGATGTCAACGTTCACCCTCGGTTCCCTTCACTGCGTAGTGCGAACTGATCGACTTAGTCGGGACCAACGACGGCGTCGTAGGTCCGTCCGCTCAGTTCGGTCAATCCGGCCGTTCGAAACGTTCCGCCCAGGGCGGTGGCGATCGTGAGTCCGCCGAGTGCGGCGTCGCGCGGAAGCACGAGCAGTGCGTCGAGCCCACCGCGCGCGACGACGAGACCGTGCACCCGGGACTCGCGGGCAACCTTGTCAATCACCGTGACGTCGACCGTGCGCGGTAGTTCGACCACCGGATTCTCGTAACGAGTGTTACGAAACGAGCGAAGGTCGCGAATCATCTGGAGCGCATCGCGACCGATGCGCACGGTCGACCCGGCGATGTCGTCCCACGTCACGTCGAAGGGCGTAATGCTGAGGCCCAGTTGGTCGGCGAGGTACAGCATCTCGGCGTCGTAGACGAAGCGGTCGTAGAAACCGAGTAGTGCGAGAATGCGGGCCGGTCCAAGTTGAAAGCCCTTGCAGCCGCACTGCGTATCGCGCAACGTGGTGCCGGTGTAGTGGCGCACGAGTCGGTTGAAGGCCCGACCGGCAATCTTTCGAAGGAACGTGTCGTAGCCGGTGTTCGCGTCATGCTCGCGCGAACCGGGGACGAGCGCGCTGTGTTGGAGAGCGATCACGATGTCGGGCAAGTGCACCGGACGAATCGAGAGGTCGGCATCAGTGGCGATCACGAATGGCGCCCGCGCGACGGAGATGCCGAGGCGAACGGCGGCGCCCTTGCCCCGATTATGGGGCTGTTGCACGAACAAGGCGTGGGGCAGGTGTCCGTACACGTCGTGCGCCACGTGCATCGTGTCGTCGATCGAACCGTCGTCGACGACAACCACTTGAACATTGTCGGGCCCCATTTCGTCCAGTACCGGGCGAAGTCGATCGAAGCCAGCGGCGAGTCGTTCGGATTCGTTGTAGGCCGGGATCACGAGGGATGTGGTGAGGGTCACGATGCTCAATCTGGTGGGGAAATGCGGATTACTGGAATGAATCCCGCGTTTAAAACGGTAGTACCTCTCCGTTCGGTTGCACGACCATTCAGAGTGTGACGACGCCGGACACGTACTCGATTGCGGTCGGGCGAGTTGAAAGGGATGAACGGACAGCGCACTGCATTGGAACAGTACGGGGCTGTCGCGATAGGTTTTTTGCCATGGGAGTCTTCGTTGTCGGCATGCACCGATCAGGCACGTCGGCGTTGGCCGGAGCACTTGAAGCGCTGGGGTTTGAGGCCGGCCCCGCCGATGATCTCATGCCCGCCGACATTGGCAACCCCCAGGGCTACTTCGAACTGAGATCCGTAGCCGCTCTCGACGACGAGATTTTGGCGCACTACGGCGGAAGTTGGGACTGCCCGCCGATACTCCCGACGGGGTGGGAGCGCGACGACGCGGCGACCGCGTTCACCGGGCGGGCGCGCACTCTCCTGACGGACGTGTACCCGAGTCGACACTTCGTCATGAAGGATCCTCGCGCCTCACTGTTACTGCCACTGTGGCGTCGCGCGACCGACGATCGCGACTGTGCGGTCGTCATTATTCGAGAGCCCCTCGAAGTCGCTGCGTCGTTGACGAAACGAAATGGCCTGCCGACCTTGACCGGCTTGGCGCTGTGGGCTTCCTACAACC
>DATCFS010000272.1:0-16489 GCA_036509375.1 Acidimicrobiales bacterium | reverse complement strand
TCTATGGCTATGGTTCACGCACCAATAACCTGTCTTAAAGCCGAACTAGTTGGTGCGGCTGGAGGGATTCGAACCCCCGACCCTCGGTTCCGTAGACCGATGCTCTAATCCGCTGAGCTACAGCCGCATTGTTACTGACCTTCCATCGTAGCCGACCGCCGTTTCGAGTTATCGTGGCTCGCTCGGTACCATTCGACTATGTCGACCTCGTTCACTGACGAACTTCCTGCACTACTCGATTCCGTCAACGACGAAATGGTGGATGTCCGACACGACCTCCACGCCCACCCGGAACTCTCCTTCGACGAGCACCGCACGACCGAGGTCGTGCGCAATCGCCTGGTCGAACTCGGCTGGGAGTTGCGACGCTGTCCGACGGAGACCGGCGCCGTCGCCGTGCTTCGCGGCGCCCGGCCCGGTCGTCGCGTCATGGTGCGCGCTGACATCGATGCCCTACCGATCATTGAAGAACGTGCGTCCGCCTCGAGGTCCGTCAACGAAGGAGTGATGCACGCCTGCGGTCACGACGTCCACACGGCCGGAGTGCTCGGCGTCGCCGATCTGCTCGCCCGGCGTCGCGAAGAGCTCGCTGGCGAGTTCACGCTGCTGTTCCAGCCCGCCGAGGAGGGACTCGGCGGGGCCAAGGCGATGATCGAGGGCGGAGTACTCATCGAGAATCCCGTCGACTTCGTCATCGGTGCTCACGTCACCTCGCTCGCACCCGTTGGCTTCGTGGGCACGCGAGCTGGCATCTTGATGAGCGAAGCGGCCGCATTCTCCATACACCTCACGGGCAAGGGCGGTCACGGCGCCATGGCGAGTGCCGACGGAAGCGTCGTCTTGGCGGTGAGCGCCTTCGCGCCCCGACTCAACGACGTGGTGAACGGACTCTCCTACGAAGGGACCAACTGCGCCTGTTCGGCTGGCGTCATCAATGCCGGGACCGCCAACAACGTCGTACCGCGCCACGCCGTCCTTCGCGGCACGCTTCGAACCTTCACGACCGATCAACAGCACACGGCCCTCGAACGCCTTCGTTCGATTGTTGAAGAGATCGAAACTACGTTTGGCGTGAAGGGGACACTTGAACTGAACGAGGTCGCACCGGCCGTCGCCAACAATCCCGACGTCTTCGAACAGGTCCTCGTCTCCGCGGCCAAAGTCGTTGGTGGTGCCGGTGTAATGGCAATGCCACCGGTGACGCCGAGCGACGACGTCTCGGAGTTCTTGAATCGAGTGCCCGGTTGCTACATGTTTATAGGTGGGGGCCTCGGCGACGGGTCGAGTGGCATGCATCACAGCCCCGACTTCGGAGTCGATGATGCGGCCTGTCGGATCTTCGCGGGCGTGCTCGCGCAGAGCGCCGTCGATCTCGCTCAGTTGTAGAAGAGTTTGGCCGCGCCCTTGATGGAGGCCTGATTGCCATTGATGACGACGCGGTAGGGCACTTCGGCAAAGAGCGTGGGCGTCACGCGTCGAGCATTACCGCCGGCCAAGTGCACGGTCGTCGCTCCGAACTCACGAACAAATCCGTCGACGGCCATCACGAGCAATTCGCCCCAGTGATCCTCGTCGAGCGATCGTGAGTGTTCCCCGATCGTCTGGTCGTAGGTCCTGCCACGGACGAACACTTCGGCGCCGACGTCGCGAATCGTGCGCAGCGTGCCGTCGATCGAGAGCGCAATGCCGAGACCGGTGCCCAAGGTCAGTATCAGTTCGACACCGTGGCCCTCGATACAGCCGAGTGCCGCGAGGGTGGCGTCGTTGACGATACGCACGTCGCGCCCCGTCACCTTGCGGAGCGCCTCTTGGAGATCGAAGCCCTGCCACTGAGCTTCGAGATCGGGATCGACCTCGGTCGTCACGCCGCCGGGACGTGACAGGTTGCCGGGGCGAATGACGCGACCGTTGCTAAATTCGCCCGGGAAGCCAATACCTACCCGTTCGCACTCACTGCCCTCGATGCGTTCGTCCAAGGTCTCGATGAGGCGCTCTGGAGAACAGGGATAGGGGGTGGGACGGCGACGGACCCCTTCGAGCAGTTCGCCCTGCTCGTCGACGTGACAGAACTTCACGTTCGTGGCACCAATATCGACGGCCAGAATCTGATCTTTCATTGGGATTCGTGCCGGGACCATCTGGAAATCGTAGTTAGTACGGACGCACCCCTCGGACACGAAGACGTCGGTCATTCCACCACGGCGCGACGCGCACGCCAAATGCCGGTCGGTGACCGGCAATGACGGTGCCCGTACCTGGAGCCCGTTGCCGAAGTGGAACGGGCAGAGGCGCGTCGTTTCGCACCTCCACGAGTTCGGGAAGATACTGCGCGGCACTGGGATCGGCCAGTCCGCCCATGATCAGACGAGTCGTGTGGTTGTTCACGATGGTCGACGCTCGCGCCCCCCAGCGCGCCTTCAATTGGGAGAAATCCTGCAACACGGTGACGAGGGTGACGTTCAGTCCGCTCACGGTTGAGGCCATCTGGTCCAATTCATCAAGCGAGGCGACAGTCGCCGCTTCATCGAGAACCAGAAGAAGCCGGCGGGCCGTCCTTTCGTCGACCAATCGCTGTTGCTCTTCGAGAATCATCCGCAACGCTCCACGAAACAGCGCTTCATAGTGTCGTTGCTCCCCCCTCGGACTGCAGAGATAGAGGGTGTTCGGTCCCCGCACGACCGAACGCACTTGGGCCAACGGCTGAGCGAAGCGCCAGGGCATCATCATGGTTTCGGCGGTCGTCAACACGCCGTCGAGCGTCTTGGGGTCGTGTGACAGAAAGGCATCGACGACGTCGGCCGCCTCACCCCGCCCGTGGCGCAGCCACTCTTCGAAGTCCCGTCTCTCGATGGTGGCCGCCACATCGAAGACCGATCGCGAAAGTTGGAACGCGAGCATGAGCATCGCGCCCACGAGTTTTGTGGCGAGCGCGTTCCAGAACTCAGTGTCACCACGGCTCGCGGAGCCAATGGTCAAGTCTCGCGCGACGCGAAGCGCGTGTCGAAGGGTCGTCACACCCTCGAGTGGATTCCACGTCAGCCCTCCGTCACGACCGGGCTCGAGAATCTGCACGTCGCCAAGGGTCCGACGCCACTCGCTGGTCGTCGCAATGACGTCGTTCTTCACGCTCGTGACGACGAGCGCGTCGGTCCAACGAAGTATCGAAGGAATAACCAGCGACGACGTCTTGCCCACCTGTGTGGGGCCAACAATCAACAGCGAACTTCGAGGGTCGAGGGTGACACTCGGACCGAGCGCGACGCCGTGAAATGTGCGCCGTCCGAGTCGCGGTCGATCATTCACCGTTCGGTCACCCTCATCGCGCTATCGGTATCGATGAAAGCGACATCCTTCGCGTCGGGTTTCACGCGAACGATCGAGCGATGGGGACCGTAGCGCACGAGGGCGACGCCCTTCGGCAGGCGACTGAGATACTGCTCCTCGCGGGGGTGTAGTCCAAGAGCGACGGACATTTCGCGCGCCTCATCTACCGGTTGACGAAAAAGCAACGCCGACTCGCACTCACGCAGCAATCCCTGCGCACGCTCACGCTGCGCGCTGCCCACGTCGCCCGCTGCGGCAACGTCGGTCCAACGGTGCAGGACGAGCACGTGGCTCACTCCCCGGGCGCGAGCGAGTTTCCATGATCCCTGCAGCCACCTGAGAGCGTGCGGATCAGCGAGCAGAGCCCACGCCTCGTCGAGAACGAGGTACCCGAGCTCGTCACGTCCCGCGACAATTTGTTGAGCGGCGGCCACGGCGCTGAGTGCCGCAATGGCGAAGGAGTTGGACGACCACTGCGAAGAGAGGTCGAGTACGACGAGGTTTCCCTCGAAGACCATCGGGGCATCCTCGCCGTCGAAGAGACCGGCGAGGTCACCGTGCACGAACCGGTACAACGTGAGCGCGACACTCCGTTCTGGCGTCGGCGTCGGATCGTCGATGAAGTTGCGCAGCAGTTCGTAGAGAGCGTGCAGCAGCCGTGGCGGGCGACGTGAACTGAGTCGGTGCCACACTTGATCAATCACGTAGTGCTGGTCGCTGGTGAGCGCGGCACCCTGCGCTGTCGCAATGAGTGCTCGCAACAGATCTCGGCTTTCACGACCATCATCGGGGAATGGACTGCACCAGCCGTCGCGACCGAGGGCGACCACACCAACACCGTGCGCCTTCGCCAGTTGCGCGTACTCACCCTTGGGATCCACGATGACCACTCGGCGACCACGCTCGAGCGCGCGATCGATCATCATCTTGACGACCGTGCTCTTGCCGGCTCCGATCGATCCGGCCACAATCACGTTCGGGTTTGAGACCAGACCGTTCGTGTAGGCGTCGAAGGGGTCAAAAGCGAACGGCCCGCCGCGCTGCGTCTCACCCAGAATCCGTCCCCCAAGTCCCGCGCCGGCGTCGTGACTTGGCATCATCAACCCCAGAAGGTCCTTCGTCGTTCCCCAGTGTGTCCAGTGGCGATTCACCAACCAGGGCCACCGGGAAGTTGGCTGCAGTACCACCGACACTGTCGTCCGTATCCGGCGTCGCACCGAAGACCGGATTCAAGGGCGAATCGTTGCACCGCTTTGACGTCGCGCTCCAACGCCACAAGTTTCGTGGCCCGAATCACCACGTACACCGCAACTCGCACGAGGGCCGAACCGTTGACCACGAGTATCTCTCGCTGTCGAAGTCGCTCAAGCGCTCGAACCGACGCTGCCGTTCGACGAAACCCGGCGGCGCCGGTCGTCACCTCGTCGCTGCCCATTCGGTGAACGGCGCGCGCGGCAAGACGGTGCGCGCGAGAGGAGCCGAGCACGTCCACGTGCACGGCGACGTCGAGTGACGGCGAGGCGAACTGCAATGTCGCTAACAGCGCCTGGCCGTCGG
The DNA here is from genome assembly GCA_036509375.1 of Acidimicrobiales bacterium. Taxonomy (GTDB): domain Bacteria; phylum Actinomycetota; class Acidimicrobiia; order Acidimicrobiales; family RAAP-2; genus RAAP-2. The sequence continues at coordinate 11,608 of DATCFS010000272.1, read as the reverse complement.
GCACGGCGCTGAAGTCTCGAATACGAAGCACCCGCACGAGGCCATCTATCGAGCGGACATAATTCCAACGCTCGAGCAGCCACGCGTTCCCCTCTCGATTGAGAGTTCCCAGAGCATCGAGGGCCAACTGCCGATTCTCTCGCCACCCTTGGGGCGCGGTGACCTGCGCAGGTAGGGCGAGCACCGTCGTCACGCGAACTGGTGTCGTCACCACGTGCACCGAGAAGTGTCGAGTGTGATCGGAGGTCGCGAGTCCGTCGGCGAAGGACGCGAGTGAGCGCGCGTTGTCGACGTCACGACCGGAAAGGTCGAGCCGACCGCGATGGTGAAGTTCATAACTGCGGAGCGAGGCCACGCCGCGCGCGTGGACTTCGATGTGGTCGCCGGTTGTCCTCACGTTCACCGGCGTCCATTTCGTTCGCGTCGTGTACTGGATACGGATCACCACACGCTCGCCGACGGTGAGACCTTCGCTCGTGGGTATCGCGCAGGCCAGAAGTGCGACACCGATTGCCAACTCAAAATACGGCGCGCCACTCCGGGTAACCCATTCGCCCACGAGACCGAGCCCGCAGATCACCACGATCGCTTGGTGGCGACGAACACCAATCCAACGACCCTCGCCGTCGGCCAGTCCAAGACCCAGCGGTTCACTCGTCAAAGTGCCAACCAACGACCGGTCCGCCCTCGTCCGAGTAGTACGCCACGTGGCCACCACGAAGTGTCGGTTTGCCAATCGGGGGCGGCAGCTGCTCCCCCGTGAAGGGTTCGAGGGGTATTTCGGGGACGCCTTCCCACATACCGAGACCGAGATCGGCGGGGCGCTCTTGTGGACCGACGATCGGGGCGTCGGGCATGAGGGCGCGGGCCGCCGAGGCGACCGGTGAATTTGGAACATTCGCGGCCGCGCGGGTGAAGTGCGTCCGCACCCCTTCGAGATGATGCAAAGCCGATTGTTCGACGAAGGGAATGATCTTCAACAGCAGAAACGGCGAGAGCGTCGCGATCATCAACGTCACGGCGCCCGTCACGATCTCGGTCGCGGAGGAACCCTGAAGCTCGTCGAGGCCCAACGTCAGCGTGACGACGATGAGGAATTTGCTGGCCGCGATCGCGAGGAACGTCTCCGCGAGGCGCCACCCCAGTCGTCGACCGGCGGGAAAGGTGGAGAGCGAAATGATGACGGGGGCCAGTACCAACAATAGAGTGAGCACGACCGCACGCACGATGAGTTCGCACCACAGGAGGAACGTTCCGACAATTAACGCGATTGCCAAGATGAACAGCCCGAACCCGGGCGTTGTGGGAGAAAGCAAGAGAATCGCGCCATTCAAGGTCGCGGCGTGGAGTGCCACCGCGTTCGACGCGCTAAAGGTCAACTGATTCACGGCTTCGAGCACGAGGGACGCGAGAGGTCGCGCAACGAAGATTGCGAGCACGCTCGCCGGGGCCACACCCAAGTAAACGCGCCACAGTGAGGCGCCGTCCCCGTGTCGAATCGCCTGCAGCGTGGCGACGAGGAGACCCACCAGCATGAGACCCGGGGCCAGTGTGACGAGCGTCGTGAACTCCGGTGTCGCCGATCGAATGATCGTCGAAGGCTCCGCGGCCGTCGCGAGAACCTGTCCGAGTGCGGTGAGGAACCACGCCACGCTGGTGAGGACCCAACTCGTGAGCGCTCCAAATACGCCACCGACGACGTGAGTCGTGATGACCTTCGTGACGCAACTGAGTGGATGGAAGACACACGACAGGTGGCCCATCAGTGGACTTTCAGACCCGCACTGAAGAAGAAATTGATCAACGTGGGCGCTGCGCCGATGAGAATCGCGGCCGCGAGCGAGGTGAGCACCGCTCGGCGCCCCTGCGACGACTGGTGCATGTTCTGCGTATGACTGCCCACCGCCCAAAGCCCGGCACCCAATAGAAGGGCGACGAGTGCTCCGACAAGCGCCCACGCGGCAATTCCGTTCGCCAACTGCTGGAGTGCCGCACTTCCCGGAAGATCCGAAGTCGATGGATTGAGACTTACGCCGGCGAACACCATGGAGAGCTCTCTTTCAAAAGGGCTGCCCAACGGTCGCTATCGCGACGTTGGTGGTGATGTCTGCGAGAATGGGTACGTGCTCGTCGCCGTGACCAAAAACATGATTTCCCAGTGGCCACGCGTCGCCCTGTACGGGGCCGGCGCGGGAGTACTGATCGTTGGACTGATCATTGGCGTACTGGTCAATCGACAACGGGGCCACCGGGCCATCGCGCAACGACTCAGTGCGTTGGCTTCGCGTCTCGGCGTCGAGACGCACCGGGACAACGGACGCGTCGAGGCGGCCCTCAGTTCACTCGAAGAGGCGACCGGCGTCGCCAGCACCGCGGTCAGTGAGTCGAGCGCCGATTCCATCCGATTCCGTGAATCAATGGATTCACTTCCGTTGGGCCTCGTGCTCTGCGACGAGAGCGGCGGCGTGATCTTTCGCAACAAGCAGGCCGAGACGCTGATGACGAGCCGTTACGGTGACGCGATCGCCGCCCAGGCGGTCACCGACGTGCTCGCCGAAGGTTGGAGCAACGGAATTGCGGAGCGCACGATCGACATCTACGGTCCCCCTCGACGGACCTTGACCATACGCGCGTCGGTCATCGACGACGGGCGCCGACCCCTTGGCGTGCTCGCCATTATTGAGGACGTGTCCGAGCGCCGCCGACTCGAAGACATCCGACGCGACTTCATTGCCAACGTGTCGCACGAACTGAAAACCCCAATGGGCGCACTTGGCCTCCTCGCCGAGACGTTGCAGTTCGAGAGCGATCCCGCCGTCGCGCACCGACTCGCCGAGCGGATCAACAGCGAAGCCTTCCGCGTCAATCGGATCATTGAAGACCTGCTCGACCTCTCGCGCATCGAAGGCGAGGGTTCCCCCACCCGAGAACCAATTCCGGTCGTGCTCGTCGTGGCTGACGCGATCGAGCGTATCCGTACCGCCGCCGAACAGCACGACGTCAAGATTGACTTCTTAGAGCCCGAGACGAACCTCGTCATCGTCGGTGATCGTCGCCAACTGATCTCCGCCGTTCACGCTCTTCTCGAGAACGCAGTGGTCTACTCGCCGAGGGGCGGACTGGTCACGATCTCCGTCGATCGGATCGAGGCGAACGTCAACGAGGAGGGCGAGTCCGTGGGACCGGTCTGCTTGATCGCCATTAAGGACCAGGGCGTGGGCATTCCCTCCAAAGACCTAGAGCGAATCTTCGAGCGTTTCTACCGCGTCGATCCCGGTCGGGCCCGCGAGACGGGCGGCACCGGCCTCGGACTCAGCATCGTGCGTCACGTCGCTCAGAATCACGGAGGCAACGTGCTCGTCGAGTCGCGCGAAGGCGAAGGCTCCACGTTCACGCTCGAACTCCCGATGAGCCACTAATGGCCAAGAAGCGTTCGAGCGAGAAGCGCGTCAGCATTCTTCTCGTGGAAGACGAGGAATCGTTCGTTGACGCCTTGACCGTGGGGCTCGACCGCGAAGGATTCGACGTTGAGGTGGCGAGAGACGGGCAGCAGGCAGTCACGCTCTTCGGTAAGGGAACGTACGACCTCGTGCTGCTCGATCTCATGTTGCCCAAGATGTCGGGGCTCGACGTCTGTCGGATAATTCGCGCCAACAGTGAGGTACCGATCATCATCGTGAGCGCGAAGGGTGAGGAGGTCGACATGGTCCTGATGCTCGAAATCGGCGCCGACGACTACGTCACGAAGCCCTACCGACTCCGTGAACTGGTGGCCCGCATTCGAGCAGTCCTGCGCCGTCGAGAATCACACGAGGGCGCGATGGTCTCCGACGAAGAGATTGTGGCCGGTCCCATTCGCATGGACATCGACGCCCGGCGTTGTTACGTCAACGGCGAGGAGATCAAGTTGCGCAAGAAGGAGTTCGCGCTGCTCCGGCTCTTGCTGGAGAATCCCGGCCGAGTACTCACACGAGAAGTGCTCATCGACCGCGTGTGGGGCAGCGACTACGTGGGTGACACCAAAACGCTCGACGTCCACATCAAGCGGCTGCGTACTTTGATTGAAGAGAGCCCGAAGAACCCCGAACACATCACGACGGTTCGGGGCGTCGGCTACCGCTACGAGGTCACGAAGCCGTAGCGGTGATGATCCTCTTCGGCCCCATGTACGGCGCGAGGACTTCGGGCAAGACGACTGAACCGTCGGCCTGGCGATACGTCTCGAGTAGGGCCGCCCACACTCGGGCCCAGCCCAACGCCGATCCGTTCACCGTATTGACGAGCGCCGTCGTACCGTCGCTGGTGCGGTAGCGGACCTGCGCGCGACGGGCCTGGTAGTCACCGAACCAGCTCACCGACGAGACTTCGAGCCAACGGTCGACACCGGGACTGTACACTTCGAGGTCAATGGTGCGCGCCGCCGACGTGCCCATGTCACTGGTGCAGAGCAGGAGTAGGCGATAGGTGAGACCCAGTTCGCGCAAGAGACTTTCGGCGCGCGCGAGGATGTCATCGAAGGCCTCTTGGCTCTGCTCGGGCGTGCAGTAGGCGAAGAGTTCGACTTTGTCGAACTCGTGCACGCGAAGCACACCCCTCGTGTCACGGCCGGCCGCACCGGACTCGCGGCGAAAGCACGCCGTTTCAGCGGTGAGGCGAATCGGGAGACGGGCCTCGTCCAAGATCTCACCGGCGTGCATTGAGGTGAGCGGCACTTCGCCCGTCGGAATGGCCCACAGTCCGTCGCGCTCGACGCCGTACATGTCGTCGGATGATTTTGGAAGATGACCGGTCGACATCATCGTCGCGGTCAACGCAAACGTTGGCGGGTGAATCTCCTCGTAGGCGTCTGATTGACGGTCGAGGGAGAGGGCGCTCAACGACCTTACGAGTCGTGAGCCGGCACCCCGGTAGAGGGGGAACATCGAGCCGGCGATCCGAGCGCCGGCCTCGAGGTCGAGGATGCCCAGTTCCGTGCCGATGTCCCAGTGAGGGACCTTCTGGTGTTCGGCGAACGTCGGAAACTCCGCACCTTCGTCCATGCCCGGCCACCAACGACGCAGTTCGACGTTGTCGTTCTCGTCGACGCCTTCGGGGACGTCGGAGGCCGGAAGGTTGGGGATCATCAACAGTTCATCGCGCAGCGCCGAACCAACTCGTTCCATCGCCTCGGTCGCCAGACGCTCCTCGTCGCCCAAGGCGCGACTCTTTCGCGTCAACTCCGTCGCGGTGTCGTTGTCCTTGTCACGCCGCGCTTCGCCCACCAATCGAGAGAGAAACTTCACTTCGGCGCGAAGGCGCTCGGCCTCTTGGAGCAGTTCTCGATGCTCGACGTCCATCGCAATGACGGCGTCCATGACCTCGCCCGAGATGCCGCGACGGGCCAGCGCGGCCTTCACGACTTCGGGCTCACGACGTAGTTGGACGAGATCAATCATGCCGGCAAGCCTACAGAGCAGGTGAACGGGCTCTTTGAAACGTCTAGGTTCGGAGTTCGTGAGTTACGCCGTCGAGGTCAGCAATCTGGAAGTCCGTTTCGGCGACCTCGTCGCCGTTGACGACGTGTCGCTGAGCGTGAACTACGGCGACGTCGTCACGGTGCTCGGACCGAACGGTGCCGGAAAGACGACGGTCGTTGAAACGTTGCTCGGCTTTCGCGCTCCGAGCGCGGGCGCCGTTCGATTGCACGGTCGCAACCCACTCCGTGATCATCACGAGGTGGTCATCCGCACGGGCGCACTGCTGCAGCGAGGTGGCGTGTGGTTCCCCATGACGCCGCGCCAGGTCATTGAGTTGACCGCCTCCTACTACGACGCACCTCGAAACACCGATGAGTTACTCGAGCTCCTCGCACTGCGCCGTTGCGCCAAGACCCCGTGGCGCCGGTTGAGTGGTGGCGAGCAGCAGCGGACATTGCTGGCACTCGCTCTGCTCGGACGACCCCGCGTCCTCGTGCTCGACGAGCCAACGACCGCGGTCGATCCCGAGGGACGCCAGGTCATCCGGGACATCATCAGATCGGAGGGTGAGCGGGGCTGTGCCCTCTTAATCACGACGCACGAACTTATTGAGGCGGAACGAATGGCCGACCGCGTCGTGATCATGAACCACGGTCACGTCGTCGCGCAGGGATCGCTCGACGAACTCGCCGGCACGCCAGAGATGATCGTCGACGTCTCGGTCCCCGTCGATCCCGTCGCGCTCGCCGCGTCGCTCATGTGTGACGTCACACTCGACGGTCCACTTCGACTCCGATGTGCCACCACGTCATCCCCCGAACGGATAGCCGAGGTCAATGCCTATCTCTCGCGCGTCGGTGCCGCGCTGGTGTCACTTCGCACTCGCGCGTCACTAGAAGAGCGGTACCTCGATCTGATCAACGAGGAGCGCAGCGAGGCCGAGACATGAGGGCCCTTCTGGCACAAACCCGCGCTGAGGTGCAGATGACGATTCGCCGGGGCGAAACGCTACTGCTCACCATTGGTATCCCCGTCCTCTTGCTCATCTTCTTCTCGCTCACGAAGGTGACGTCAACACCGACCTCGAGTCGGGTGAATTTCATCGCCCCGGGCATCATCGCGCTGTGCGTGCTCTCGACATCACTCGTCGCACTCTCTATTGCGACGGGTTTCGAGCGGTCCTTCGGCGTACTTCGGCGCCTGTACGTGACGCCGCTCGGGCAACGTCGACTCATCGGAGCGAAGATCGCCGGCGTGCTCGTCACCGAAGTGATTCAAGTGGTGGTGCTGGCGGTCGTGGCCCTCCTCTTGCACTGGCATCCCCGCGGCGCCGTGAGTGGCGACGTCGAGGTCGCGGCCGTCCTGCTTCTCGGCTCCGCCGGTTGCGCCGGCATTGGTCTCTTCCTCGCCGGGCGACTTCGCGCCGAGGTCAACCTGGCGGCGAGCAACGGTCTCTACCTGATTCTTCTTCTGCTCTCGGGCATCGTGGTACCGATCACCTCACTGCCGACGTTCGTCCAGAGAGTTGTCGTGTGGCTTCCCTCGGGCGCCATGGCCGAAGGGCTGCACCGCGTCTTCGGACAAGGACGAGGGCCGGGCGTGATCGACTGGCTTGCTTTGGCGCTCTGGGCAGTCGCGGCCCCATTTGTCGCGGCGCGAACCTTCCGATTCGACTAACTCGATCGAAGCGCCGCGATGCCCTTGGCCAATTCACTTTTGGGAATCGCGCCAAAGTAAACCTGCTTCACCACACCTCGAGCGTTGACGAAGGCCGTCTCGGGCAGCGTCAGAAACTTAAAAATGGCCGCCGTCACGTTCGAATGGGGATCAAAGGCCACCGGAAACCCCACGCCGGATCTCGCGACGAAGCTCGTGGCCGCACCGCGTTGATCCTGGGCGTCGACGCCAATGACGTGGACGGAACCTTCATTGTGACGGCGTAAGTACGCCGCGACTTCGGGCATCTCCTTCTGACAGGGACCGCACCAACTGGCGAAGAAAATCAACACGCCGTCGTGACCGCTCTTCCACGGGGCATTGACCGTTCCCCCCTTGAGGCCGGGCAACGTGAAGCCGCTCACGGTCTTGCCCACGAGTTCGCTCGTCGGGCCGTTGGCGTTGGTGGTGACGTGACCACCGGTGAAGTACGACACGACGGCTATCAGCACGATGGCGACCACGGTCCCCGCACCAATTGAGACCAACATCATGGGCGACGGTCGCCGGCGCGAAGGATCAGTGATGTTGGACAAGTACGTCAACCGCCATCAAAACGAAGAGCGCCGTGAGATACGTGATCGAGAAATGGAAGAGCCGCATCGCCTCACCCACGTCGGCCTTGTCCACGAGCGCGTGTCGGTACAGACGCAGAGCGTAGAACGTGAACATCCCGCCGAGCACCGTCGCCGACAGGGCGTAGACCCACCCCAAGTGGGCCGCCGGACCGATAAGGAGTGTCAGCGCCCACATCACGACCGAATAGATGAGGATCTCGAGGGTCGTGTGTCGAAGCGACGTGACCACGGGCATCATCGGCACGTTGGCCGCTTCGTAGTCGTCACGGTAACGAACGGCGAGGGCCCAGAAATGTGGCGGCGTCCAGATGAAGATGACGAGGAAGAGCAACACCGGCGTCCAGGTCAGCGAGTTCGTCACGGCCGCCCACCCGACCAAGACCGGCACGGCACCGGCGGCGCCACCGATCACGATGTTCTGCTTGCTGCGTCGTTTTAGCCAGAGCGTGTACACGACCACGTAGAAGGCGGTCGCGGACATGGCAAGCCACGCGGAGAGTTGGTTCACCCAGACCGCGAGTACCGCGAACGAAAGAACTTCCAGTCCCAACGCGAAGAACGTGGCGGCCCGCGGCGACATGACGCCCGTGACGAGCGGTCGGCGCTTCGTGCGCTCCATGATTGCGTCAATGTCGCGGTCGATGACCATGTTGAACGCGTTGGCGCCGCCGGCGGCGAGCGTCCCCCCGCAGAGCGTCGCGATGATCAACCAGAGTCCCGGTATTCCCTTCGCCGCCACGACCATGGTCGGCACCGTCGTAACGAGCAGGAGTTCGATGATGCGCGGCTTCGTGAGGGCCACGTATCCCTTCACCACGTCCGAGACCGAGTGTTGGGCCGGGGCCGTCAGCGTCATAAGGGGCATTCTAGGAGTCCTCCAACTACCTAGGCTGAGAAGGTGGTGGCACTGAGCAAGCGACGAGTGAGCGTTCCGGAGTTCCGATGGTTCGCGTTGGCGGCATTCATTTCAATGATCCTGATCGTGCTCTCCGGCGCGGCGGTGCGGCTGTCCGGTTCGGGCCTCGGATGTCCCGACTGGCCGTCCTGTTTCCAGCACTACGCCACGCATCAGTGGAGTACCCACTCGAAGATCGAGTTCGGCAATCGCCTCGTCACCGTGCTGTTATTTCTCGTCACCGGCGGAACGTTCGTCGCCTCGCTTCGGCGCGTGGTTCGTCGGACCGACCTGATAATTCTCTCAGGAATGTTGATCCTGGGCATCGTCGCGGACGCGATTCTCGGCGCCTTCGTCGTGTACAGCAAACTCAATCCCTGGCTCGTGTCATTGCACATGCTGCTGTCGCTGTCAATGGTGCTCATCAGCGCCGTGCTCTACCACCGCGCAAAGTACGTCTACGGTCCGGGCGCACGACGCGACGTACGCGACCCTCACTTCCTCTGGATTGCGCGACTTCTTTGGGTTCCCTTCGTGGTGTTGCTCATCACCGGCACGATGACCACGGGATCGGGACCTCACGCCGGTGAGTCCCAGGGTCAACTCGTTGCACGTCGACTGCCGTTCGCCTTCTCGTCAGCGGCGTGGGTTCATTCATTGGCGGCGACGCTCTTCATCGGCCTCGTCATCGGACTGCTCGTCGCCGTGTGGAAGAGCTCCGCTCCGACAGCTTTACAACTTGGTGTTCGACGACTCGTGCTCATCGCGCTCGTCCAGGCCGCGATTGGCGTCACCCAGTATCTGACGCACGTGCCGCCCCTCTTAGTGGAACTGCACGTCGCCGGCGCGGTCTCACTCACGATTGGGGTCACCCAGTTCCACCTGAAGCAAAGTGCGCACGACCGCGAACCGGGCACCAGACGGGAAATCTCTACAGAAAGTTTGGTAAGTACGGGACTTTAGTCTCTGTCACGTCCGCCAACGCGACCGCCATACTCACTAGAGAGCTATTCGCATCCGTGGGGGAGATCCATGTACTGGTTTAATGGAGTTGCGGCATTGGCGCCGCTCGATCAATTGGGGCACTACCTCCACTGGCACTGGCTGTTAATCAGCGTCGCCAATCTCATCGTGATCGGCATCATGGTGGTCACGTTCATCGCGGCACTCCTGTTGCCCTTTCCCGGTCGTCGTCGGCGCAAGGAGAACCAGTGAGCACCACCGAAATCGATCGTCAGTGGACGACGCGGCTACGTCACCGCGTCACCGCGAAACTGCCGCCGGAAAAACTACTGCCCGACACCCAGCCCAGCTACGTCTCGTCGTGGATCTACGTCTTTGGCGTCACCACCCTCGCGGCCCTCGCGGTCGTCATCGCGACCGGCTGTCTCTTGGCGATCCGCGGACCCCAGTGGTGGCACGGTTCGGACATTGGCCACTTCGTCAACTCGCTCCACCTCTGGAGCGTCGAGATCTTCTTCTTCGCCATGGTCATCCACCTCTGGGGCAAGTACTTCATGGCCGCGTGGCGCGGTGGGCGCGCACTCACCTGGATGACCGGCGTGGTCACGTTCGTGGTTTCGATTCTCACGGCCTTCACCGGCTACGTATCCCAGACCAACTTCGACTCGCAGTGGATCTCCACCCAAGCGAAGGACGGCATCAACGCCACGGGCGGCGGGGCCTACTTCAACGTGTTGAACCTCGGTCAGATGTTGATGTGGCACATCGTGCTCTTGCCTATCGGCGCGGTCGCCCTCACAGTCCTGCACGTACTGCTCGTGCGCGTAAAGGGTGTCGTTCCTCCCTTCGCCGCAAAGAGTGAGGTTGAGGCATGAGGAAGAAGGCATTTCGTCCCGACGTCGACGCTCCGAAGTGGACGGGCGGTCACACTCCCTACGACATTGTGAAGGAGGGCACGATTGCTCTCCTCGTCGTGGCCATTCTCACCATTGCGCTCGCGACGGTCTTTGGTTCCCCGGACGTTCCCGCGGTCACCATTAAACGATGGTCGAACATGGCACCGGTCGACTTCGCGATGACGGCGCTAAGTGAACTCAACGGCACGTCGGGCACCGCAACCTACGGGGCGCCCTACAACAACCAATCCGTAGGTCAGCAACTTGGACCGTTACAACTCGCCAAGTGGGTGGGCGACCGCATCCCCGTCGACGCCGCCAACGCCTTCGTCATCGATCCGCTGGGCTCCCTGCCGAATCAGGCCGTGCTCACGACCGACCTCTCGCAGTGGAAGCAGGCTTCCCAGACCCAGCGCACCAGCTGGCTCGCGAACTACACGAAGGCCGCGGCCACGATGAAGTTCAAGAGCGGCAACGTGAACGTCGCGGCGTACAACGCCGGACCGGTCTCGGTGCTGATCAACGACCTCACGCAGATGGCCCGTTCGGGCGCGCTCGATCAGAGCCTCGTGACGCACGCCGGCTTTTACACGACCGACTACACGCTCCCCCTGTTGTTCATCGCTGACGGTTCGTACCTCGGGAATCTCGCCGAGAAGCAGCACCTGACGGGCGAACAGTGGGGAATGATGAACGAGACCGGAAGTTATCCCGGTCAGGCGTGGCTGTGGCTGTACACCTTCTGGTACCAGGTTCCACCCTTCAGTCAGAGTGGCAACGCCGACGTACTGGTGTGGGGTCTGATGATGGCCCTCACCGCGCTCCTCCTGCTCGTGCCCTTCATTCCGGGCCTTCGATCCATACCCCGGTGGAGCCGCGTCTATCGCCTCATTTGGCGCGAGCACTACGGCCAGGACGCACCAGCGACACCGCCGCGAACGCCGCCGCGAGCGGACCCGTCAGCGAGCGCCGCGCCAGTCGGCGTAGTGAGTTCGGACGCCTAAGCACTCGCCGTCACCGCTCGCAGTTGACGCATTGACTCTCGAATCAGTTGAGCGAGCCCGGGCGCACTGGGCTCCGTGACCCAACGCTCGAAGGCAATCT
>DATCFS010000271.1:0-4314 GCA_036509375.1 Acidimicrobiales bacterium | reverse complement strand
GAAGTGGCCCATCGCCTCGGCGCCGTGGTGACGCTCGTCTCGACGGCCTCGCTCGACCTGGCCCTCGATACCGCCGGCGGCATCGAAGTCGTCCACGTCGACAGCGCCGCCCAGATGCACGACGCCATGATGGAGCGAACGAATGCGAACGACTGCGTCATCATGGCCGCCGCTGTTGCCGACTTCACCGTACAGCCATCGCCGGTCAAGATTAAGCGAAGGACCGGCCCTCCGGACCTGCACTTTGAACCGACGGCCGACATACTGCACGACCTCGTTGCCAAACGACACGAGGGCCAGATCATCGTCGGCTTCGCCGCCGAAACGAACGACGTTGAGCACAACGGGCTCGCCAAACTTCGCCAGAAGGACGTCGACCTGCTCGTCGTCAATGACGTCGCGGCACCCGGTGCCGGTTTCGAGCACGTCACCAATGAGGTGACGTTGCTCGGCCGAGACGAAGTGGCCGAGCGGGTGTCGATGCGTTCCAAAGAGGCAGTTTCGCTAGCCATCTTGACTAGGGTGGCTTCATTGTTAAGCCGAGGAGCACCATGAACGACCGCACCCTTTTCACGTCGGAGTCGGTCACCGAAGGACACCCCGACAAGGTGGCCGACCAGGTCTCGGACGCGGTCCTCGACGCGATACTCACGCAGGATCCCATGGCCCGCGTCGCGTGCGAGACGTTGCTCACCACGGGACTCTGCGTCGTGGCGGGCGAGATCAGCACGAGCGCGTACGTCGACATCAACGCTCTGGCGCGACAGACGATTATCGGCATTGGCTACAACGACGGTGCGATGGGTTTTGACGGACGAAGCTGCGGGATATTGGTGTCGCTCGACAAGCAGAGTCTGGACATCGCCGACGGCGTCGACGTGGCCTTCGAGCAACGTTCGGGCACCGGCGGCGAAGACGTCCTCAACGCCCAGGGCGCTGGCGACCAGGGCATGATGTTCGGCTACGCCTGCAGTGACAACGACGACTTCATGCCGCTGCCCATTTGGTTGGCTCACCGACTCTCGATGCGCTTAGCTCAAGTTCGCCACTCGGGTCTCGTGCCCTACCTTCGTCCCGATGGCAAAACGCAGGTTACGGTCGTCTACGAGGGCGATCGCCCGGTCGCCATTGACACGGTGCTGATCTCGACGCAACACGAAGACGGCTACGACCAAGCGACCATTTCCAATGACGTGCTCGAACACGTCATCAAGCCAATGCTCCCCGCCGACCTCGACACCAGCACCATGCGCGTCTTCGTGAACCCTTCGGGCAAGTTCGTCCTCGGCGGTCCGCACGCCGACACGGGTCTCACGGGCCGAAAGATCATTGTCGACACGTACGGTGGCATGGCTCGTCACGGCGGCGGCGCCTTCTCCGGCAAGGACCCCTCAAAGGTTGACCGCTCCGGCGCCTACGCCGCGCGTTGGGTCGCCAAGCACGTGGTCGCGTCGGGTGCCGCGGAGCGTTGCGAAGTGCAAGTCGCCTACGCCATAGGGGTCGCTCGACCGGTCTCGGTCCTCGTGGACACCTTCGGCACCGAACGAGTTGATCGCGCCAACATCGCCAAGACCGTGGACGCGCTCTTCGACCTTCGTCCGGCCGCGATCATCCGCGACCTCGATCTTCGCCGTCCCGTGTACCAACGCACCGCTGCCTACGGCCACTTTGGGCGAACCGACCAAGGTTTTACCTGGGAGCAGACGTCGCGCGTTGACGAGATGCGCCGCGAACTGTCGATCTAGTCGTGAGCGCCCCGCGCGCTGTGCGAATCGTCACCGACGTGGCGGCCGTCGATCGCCCCTTCGACTACCTCGTGACGGGCGCGACATCGCAGGTGGGTGTCGGTGACCGCGTGCGCGTTGATTTCAACCATCGTTCGGTACGGGGGTGGGTGCTCGATGACGCCGTCGTCAGCGGTGATCTGAAGCCACTCACCAAATGGCTCGGCTACGGTCCGCCTCCGTCGCTCCTCGCGCTCCTCGAGTGGGCGAGTGAGCGTTGGTGCAGCCCGCTCAGCCGCTTTCTCATCTCGACCACCCCGAAGCGACTCGTCACGTCGCTGCCGGCTGCGCCGCCAAAGGCCCCGCTCGACCCGTCGGTCCTTCGTGGCGTTGAGGCGACTGAACCGGGCGTGCTCGAGATGGCGCCCACCACCGACCCACTCGGTCTCGTACTCGCCGCCTACCAAGCAACGAGAGCGAGCGAAGGTTCGCTGTTGGTGTTGGTGCCCACGGAGGCCTGGGCTACTCGGCTTCGGGGACGTTTGGAACAACGAGGGTGCGCGGTCGCCGCCGGCGACGCACAGTGGGACCGAATGAGGTCGGGCTGGCCAGTCGTGGTCGGTTCACGGGGCGCGGCGCTCGCTCCCGTGCCGAAGGTCTGCGGTGCCGTCATCATTGACGCCGACGACGAGGCCTACCGATCGGAACGATCGCCGACGTGGGACGCCGTCACGATGCTGCGCGAGCGTTGCCGTCGAGACGTCGCGCCGCTCTGGTGCACGTCAAGCGTTCCTTCGCCGGCGCTGCTCAACAACGAGGGTTTTCGTCACGTCGGCGACGTGGAGGGCGGATGGCCCCGCGTCACCGTGTCCGACCGGCGCCACGGCGATCCGCACGAGGGCGTGCTGACCAACGTCGCACTCGACGAGGCCCACCGCGCACTGGCCGGCGACGTCGAGGTCGCCGTCGTGGTCGTGTTACAACGACTCGGCAACGGTCGACTGTTCGCCTGTCGAAAGTGCGGCGAACTGGCGCGCTGCAGCGTCTGCGGACAGGGCGAGGAGGAGGTTGACGGGCAGCTGGCCTGTCGCGATCGTCACGAACTGCGAGCGAACTTCTGTCGGTGGTGTGGTGCGACGAATCTCCGGCGGGTTCGCGTCGGCGTGTCGACGCTGGCGCGCGACGTCGCCATCCAACTCTCTCAGGAGGTGAGCGAGGTAACGGCCGCCAGTGATCCGGCGTTGGCGCTCGCGAGGGTCGTTGTGGGCACCGAGGCCGTCTGGCAACGGGTACGTCGCTGCGGTGTCGTGATCTTCGCCGACTTCGATCAGTATCTCGTGGCGCCGCGCGAATCAGCTCGACGCAGTGCCGTTGCGGCCGTCGGGAAGGCCGGTCGGTTGGTCGGGTCGCGTCGCGAGGGACGCGGCGTCGTCGTCTTGCAAACGAGGCGAGGCGACGACGAGGTGGTGCGATCGCTGCACGACGCGAACTTTGACGAAATCATTGAAGAGGACGTCGCGACGGCACGACTACTCGGACTCGCCCCCTACGGAGCCCAGGCCGAGGTGTCGGGCGAGGGGGCCGAGGAGTTCGTCAACGAACTCCCGTCGTCCCACGTCACGGTCCACCCCACCCCATCGGGATTTCTCGTTCGCGCACTCGACGCCGAGACCCTGAGCGCCGCCCTGCGAAATGCACGTCGCCCGAGCGCGAAACTGCGCGTCGCCGTGCAGTAGGCCTTCCGGTGTCACGATGGTGGCCGCAGAATCGATTGGTAACCTTGGCGTATGACGACGCTGCCCATTCGCTTCTACGGTGACCCCGTGCTCAACCAGGTCACGACCGAGATCGACAACATCGACGGCAAGGTCGCGGCGCTGGCGGCGACAATGATCGAGACGATGATCGAGGCTCCGGGCGTCGGGCTCGCCGCGAACCAGGTCGGCGTGCAAAAGCGCATGTTCGTCTACGACCAAGGTGAGGGCCCGTTCGTCGTTGTCAATCCCGTTATCCACGAGATGAGCGGTGAGTGGACCTTCGAAGAGGGCTGTCTCTCGGTCCCCGGACTCAGTTGGGAGATCACGAGGGCGAACGAGGTGCACCTCACCGGTTACGACCTCGACGGTAACGAACTGGACATCGAGGCCGAGGAGTACCTGGGCCGCATCTTTCAGCACGAGATGGACCACCTCGACGGCGTGCTGCTGATCGAGCGTCTCGACGTCAACCAACGTAAAGAAGCCAAGATGATCCTTCGCCAACGCAGTTTCGATCTGGCCGCGTCGGATCCCGACGGACTTCGCTCCCTCTTGGGTGAGTAAATGCGTCTCGTGTTCCTCGGTACGCCCGCGGCGGCCGTTGCGCCACTGACCGCTCTCGTCGACGCGGGACACGACGTCGAACTCGTCATCACCCGCCCTGACCGCCGCCGTGGTCGCGGTAGTGCGTTGTCGCCGAGCCCGGTGAAGGTCGCGGCGCTGGCCCGGGGACTTCGTGTCGGGCACCGCTTGGCCGAGCTCGACGATCTCGACGTCGAACGGGGCGTCGTCGTCGCGTACGGCGTCATCATCCCGGGCGCACTGTTGGAGCG
>DATCFS010000270.1:0-12104 GCA_036509375.1 Acidimicrobiales bacterium | reverse complement strand
CAAGGAACACCGCGACCGCATCGTGAACTACGTGACCTCGGCGCCGAGTGATGGCATCACCGTGGTGCGAGATGGCACGTCGTGGGCCTCCAAGCCCGGCTTCTTCGTCGGGCCCTGTCTCTTGGACGGCGTGAAGCCCGGTATGAGGGCCTACGACGACGAGATCTTTGGACCGGTGCTCGGCGTCGCTCGCGTCGACACCTACGCCGACGCCGTCACGATGGTGAACGCCAACCAGTACGGCAACGGTGTCGCGATCTTCACCCGTGACGGTAACGCCGCCCGACTCTTTTCGAGAGAAGTGACCGTCGGCATGATCGGTATCAACGTGCCGATTCCGGTGCCCGTCGCCTCGTATTCGTTCGGAGGATGGAAGAACTCGCTCTTCGGTCACTCGCACATCTACGGGCCCGAGGGTTTCGCCTTCTACACCCGGGCGAAGGTCGTGACGACTCGTTGGCCCCAGCCGTCGGAATCACAGATCGACCTCGGATTCCCTCGAACTCGGTAGCGATCAAGTTCGACTACTTCTTCTTGACAGAGCAGCTGTTGGTCCCTTCGCCACATCCACCGGTCACCTTGAAGGTGAAGGGCTGGAACGCGACCACGGGACTTCCGACGTCGATCTGAATGTCGCCGTGCGCCAACAACGGAACGTCAGTGGGATCGCCAGTGAATCGCTTGCCGTTCTCGAACACGATGACGGTACCGGTCGCCGGTCCGACGCGCGTTGGTCCGAGCTTCTGATTCCAGATGGCGAAGAACTGGCCCAGCGTGAACGCCCGCTTCGAGGGCGATTCGATGTGGATGATGCCGTCGTAGGAATGAGTGTGGAGCCAGTAGAGGCAGTCGTAGATGCCGACGTCGAGGAAGGGTCCGGCCGTGGTGCGCTGGACCACACGGGGTTCGGTGATGCCGATGCCCGCGGGAAGTCGCTCTTGACGACCGTCCACGTAGATCGACAGGTGCGCGTGCACGTGGTACTTGACCACTTCCTTTGCCCCACTTTGACACCCGATGCCGTCAACCGGCGTTCCGTGCACCGTGCTCGACGCCGAGGCGAGATTGGGGACGTTAAAGACCAGGACGCCTTCGGGGCCGACGACGCTTGTCGTCGTGGGACGACTGGAGAACCACGCCGTGAGGCCGCTCGCGATCACCAACACGACAACGATGACCAAGGGAATGGCGCGACGTCGACGTCCGTTCGACACTTCCGTTTCGTTATCCATCGCGACTCATTTCTTTCGTTCCAGTCTTGCCGATAGGAGAACTCCCCCGGTCAGGCCTAAGGACCTATTGGTTCGTTGGCCCAGACGCCGATTCATCATCTGGCGCGGTGTGCGGCATTTCCATCATGGACGTCGTTGTGCCACCGGTGTAGCGCGTCGGGTCGGCGACAAAGCGATCTCGACATCGATCGGAGCAGAAATAGTACGTCGTTTCGTCCAACGTGGCCGTGGCGGGCGCATCAACCCTACGTACCTGCATCGCGCACACCGGGTCAATCGCGTACTCCTCTCCCCCACCGAATCTCGCCTGCTGACGCGCCATCCACCAGACGCCGACGGCAACCGCGACGGCGAAAATGTCGAGGTAGGTCGTGTAGTTCCACGAGAAGTGTGCGCCGTCCACGTGAATCGAGCGATGCGACGGCACGGCACCCACGAGGCGAAACAGTCCTTCGGTGACGAGTCCGGCGAACGCCATGGCGACGTAGAAGAGCCCGATGATTCGCAACGTCAGCTTCGGGCCGTAGAACTTGCGGTAAATAAGGAGAAGTGGCATCGCGATGAGGTCAGCAAAGATAAAGGAAATCACACCCCCGAAGCTGATGCCGCCCGACCAGAGCGCCGCCGCCAAGGGGACATTGCCCACCGAACAGACCCAGCTGATAACCGCAATGAGTGGGCCGACGAGCACGTTCTCCACGCTCGTCCATACTCCGTGACCGTGAAGGAAGAGCCCGTTCCAGAAGTGGTTGGGGACGAGGGCCGCGAGGAGACCGGCAACGAGGTAGCCAATCACCAACTCTTTTCGCAGCATCTTCACGTCGGCGACCGCGTAGCTCGACGCGTCGGACCAGGCCGCCTTCGAGCGGAACTTCGATGTCGCCGGCGCCCCGTCGCTCGCGTGCTCCATCGCGTCCATCGCAGCGTGGTCGTGTCCCTGAACCGGCGCTTCGTTGAGACGTCGACGGGCCCGATCGACGAGGACGCGATTGAACACGTACCCGCCGACCAGCGCGATAACGCAGATCATCACCGGTCCGCCGATGAACTCGGCCACCATGAACTGCCACCCGAGGAGAATGAGAAGCACGAGACCGAGTTCGACCACGAGATTCGTCGAGGCGATCATGAAGATCATCGCCGACACGAAGTCGGCGCCCTTCGCGAAGAGCGACTTCGCCATGGCCGACGCCGCGTACGAACAACTGGACGACGCCATTCCGTAACCAGAGGCCCGTACGACACTGCGCGGGCCGTGGTTACCCAGCTTCTTTTGCATCGTCTCCTTCGAGACGAACGCCTGCACGACTCCCGAAAGGGTGAAACCGAGGACCAGCGCCCAGAGCGTCTCCCAGAACATGAAGAAGCCCTCGCGCACGCCTCGTCCCACGTCGGTGAAGAGGGGAATGGATCCGACGAGGTGCGTCATGACCGCACGAGTCGGGCTATTGCGGCCGACGCCTCGGCAATCTTCTCGTCCTTCTCCGGACCGCCTTGCTTCACGGCGTTCGCGACGCAGTGCGAAATATGGTCGTCGAGAAGTTCGAGCGCGACGGCCTGGAGAGCACGAGTGGTCGCCGAGATTTGGTCGAGCACGTCGATGCAGTAGCGGTCCTCACTGATCATATTTTGAAGACCTCGAACCTGACCTTCAATCCGGCGCAGCCGTCGCTGCAGCAGGTTCTTCTGGTCAACGTATCCCGGTGCGGCCACGGCGCTCTCCTTCACTGTTATACCCCTAGAGGGTATCAGAAGTTTAGGGTGGTCCTTCGGAGCGACGGATCGTCGAGCGTTCGTCGCCGCCTCGTTCGAACTGGTCAGATTGCAAATCGCTGCCCAGCGCCATCGCGTAGAGTTTTCCCAGCGACGGGTGTCGCCGTTGCTCTCCTCATTGACGACGGGGGTGCCGCACCACCGAACGAGGACGACGAAAGTTCCATGAGTAAACAGCACACCAGTGTCCGCGCCTACGGCGTGCTGATTGATGGGGACCGTGTTGCGCTCGTTCGCTCCAGTAATCCCCGCCACGTCCCACCGCTCTGGTGGCTTCCCGGTGGAGGCATTGACTTCGGCGAAGCGCCCGAGGACACGCTCGTGCGCGAGTTCCACGAAGAGACCGGACTACTCGTGCGCGACCCCACCTTGCTCGGCGTCACCAGCGACGTTCGCCGACGCGACAACGGCGACAAGATTCATACGGTCCGAATTCTGTTCACCGTGTCGTTAGCCGGCGGTGAACTGCACCACGAGGTCCACGGCACGACCGACCACGCCGCATGGTTCGCGCTCGATGACGTTGCGACAACGAACATCGCCGAGTACGCCCAAGCGGCCATCGCCGCAGCTCAAGAGAAGTAGATCCTCGGCATCTCGCGCTTCAAGAATTTGCCCGCGGCGTTCCGCGGCAGTGGCTCATCGATGAAGGCAACCTTCGTGGGTATCTTAAAGTTCGCCAATCTCGTCGCCAGATGAAGTCGAAGTTCGTCGCTCGTCAACGAGGTGCCGGACTTCAGCATCACGACGCAGGCCACTTCTTCACCGAGTCGCTCGTCCGGCAGGCCAAGGACCGCCGCCTCGTGCACCGACGGGTGCTCGTAGATGGCGGCCTCCACTTCGGCCGAATAGACGTTTTCACCGGCGCGGATGATCATGTCCTTCACGCGGTCCTCGACGTAGAGGAATCCCTCGGTGGATATGTAGCCGAGGTCGCCACTGCGGAGCCAACCGTGCACGAGGGTCGCGTCGGTCGCTTCCGGTTTGTTCCAGTAACCACGAATCAGCGTCGGTGATTTCATCCAGATCTCGCCACTCTGATTTGGTCCGAGAGCGTGCAGTTCCTCATCACGAATCTCGACGTCCATCACTAACGTCGGGACCCGACCAGTGGAACGAGGGTTCGCGACGTAGTCGTCGCCATCGATGCGTGGTCCGTAGGCGTTGGTCTCGGTCATGCCGTAACCCAAACCGGGGCGACCCTGGTCAAAGGCCCGTTCGACGCGCGCAACGAGCGTCGGTGGCGCCGGTGCACCGCCGCCGCCCACGGTCGCCAACGACGACGTGTCGTAGTCAGCGAAGTGCGGACTCTCCACGAGGTCCCACGACTGCGTGGGCACGCCCACGAAGTTGGTCACCCTATGGCGCTCGATCAATTGCAGTGCCCGTTCCGGTTCCCAGCGATACATCATCACCAATTTGAAGTGCCAACTGAAGCACGACATCATCACCGGGATGCAACCGGTCACGTGGAAGAGGGGCACGATCAGGATGAAGCAGGGAGGCAATCCGCTCCCACTCTCGTCAGCGTCGCGCCGCAGGGCGTGGACCGCCGCCCCCGACGAGAAGGCCATGATCGTTTGACAGATAATGCCGTGCGTCGAGACGGCACCCTTCGGGAAACCGGTCGTTCCGGAGGTGTAGAGAATGGTCGCGTCCATGTCGGGCGTCAACGAAACGTCGGGCATCGCCACGCCACGAACGACGACGTCATGCCAGTGTTCCACGTGCGGGGCGAGGGGCACGAGTTCGTCGAGACGAACGCCGAGCATTTTCACGTTGGCACGCTGGCACGCCCCCGCGCCGCGCTCGACGCGCTCGGTGTCGCCGATCAAGACCGAGAGGCCGGCGTCGTTGATGGCGTATTCCATTTCGTCAGGGGTCCACCACGCGTTGAGCGACACCGATACCGCGCCAACGGAGAGGATGGCGGCGAACGAGATGATCCATTCGGGATAGTTGCGCATGGCAATGCCGACGCGGTCGCCGGTCTTCACATCGAAGTGGTGGACGAGGGCGTACCCGAGGGCGTCGACCTCTTCCATGACGCGGGCGAACGTCCACTCCTCGTCCTCGTAGACAATGAAGGTCTCGTCGAGACCGCGAGCGAGGTCAAAGAGTTGGCGGAGGTTGGCCGGGGCATTCTTGAACTGACGACTGCTGTAGCCGTCGTGTTCGACGTTGATCAACTCGAACGGTTGACCGAGGGCGCCCGCGGCCGCGTTCGCCTCTTGAAAACTCATTCCCACGAATTCCTCCTAATCGTTGCCAAATACTAGGAGAACGATTCTTTCCCCTTGATTCATTGCGAGAATGTGGCATGACCGCTGACGCGCGCCGCTTCGGACACGCACCCACCTGATGCGCCTCACCGTCCACGTGCATCCCGGTTCCTCCACCCCGTCGGTCGGAGGAACCTACAACGGCACGCTCGTCGTGCGCGTCCGGGCGCGGGCCGTCGACGGCGCCGCAACCGAGGCCGTTCTCGCGGCGTTAGCGCAGGCTTTCGACGTTCGACCTGGTGCGGTGCGTCTCGTGCGCGGCGCGGCGTCACGGACGAAGGTCATGGAGGTTGACGGCGACGATGAGCAATTGACGAGGCGCCTCAGCGAATTGGCGAGTCCTCCACCAGAAGGGTGATCGAGCCGTTACGGAGAGAGCGCCGGCGCAACGCCGGCCGCCTTCTGGGCCATTCGCTCCACACCCTCGCTGAGTTTGGCCAGGAAGTCACTGAGGTCCTGGCGGGCCTTCTCAGCTTCCGAACTGAGACCGGCGAGGTGATCGAGGTCCCAGATCCCGAGCACCGGTTCCAACACGTCTCGTAGGTATTGCTTCATGCCGTAGATGCCCTCGCGCGCGATTCGAACCGCGTGGCGCGTGAAACTCGGAATGCCGGTACCGGGCATGGCGAAGTCGCGAACCTGCTTGGCGACGGCGACCATCATCGTGGAGGGGTCGACCGCGAAGGCGGCGAGGGTCAAGTCGCGGTAGAAGAGGTAGTGCTTCGTTTCGTCGCCGGCAATGAGGGCCAAGACGTTGCGACCGATCTTGTCGTCCTTCGGCAGCTTCGCACCGGTGTTGCGGTGCGCGATCTGCGTGGCGCGCTCTTGAAATGAGACGTAGGCAATGAGTTCGGCCATGTTGGCGGGCTGGGGCACCTCGCCCTTCTTCATCTGCACGCGGCGACCGTCTTCGAGCATCGTGGGATCGATGCAACGACTGACGTGCACCCAATCGCGCATGACCATAGCGTGGCGATTCTCCTCCATCGTCCACTGGTGGTTCCAGTCGAGGATCGGGTGACCTTTGGGAGCGTGCGATAACAACGTGTGCGTGTAGTAGGGGAGGTTGTCCTCGGTCAAGAGATTGACGTAGATCGAACTGCGCACGCCCTCGTTGAGGGGATACTGACTCGGTTCCCAGGGGGTGTCAGCGAAGTTTTCGCCCTCTCCCCAATTGATCTGCTCGTGCGGATACCAGAGGCGTGGCGCCTCAAGGTGTCGGTTATAGAGGCGCTCCACATCGGGCGCAATTTCGCAGAGGAGATCGATACGACTTTTCGGGGAACTCTTAAGGGCCATTCACTGCCTTTCATCTCACTAGGAGGTGAGCCACAATGGTAAGCGTAATGCCCGAGTGCGTATGACAATCTCATAACTTGTGAGTTCCTGCACAAGGGCGTCACGTAGCATGAACGTCTCGTGAAACTCATCGAAACACTCGTTCCTGCCGATTTTCGTAGCAGCATTACCGGTCCCCTGCGCCGGTACTTCATCTGCACGTTCATTTCCTGTATCGGCAACGGACTCACCCTGTCACTCTTCGTGGTCTACCTCCATAACGTCCGTGGCTTCTCCACGAACTTCGCGACCTTGTTGCTCGCGGCCGCCGCATTCGTCGGCATCTCGTCCGCTCCTCTCTGGGGAACGCTGACCGACCGCTTCGGCCCGATCCGGGTCATTTTGTTCACCATCGTCGCCGACGCCGCCTCGTTAATTGTCTGGGCGCACTCGACGACCGAAGTGCAAGCGGCAACCGGCGCGCTGTTACTCGCCGTGTTCGGCGGTGCCGGATGGGGACCGAGCAGCACCATGCTCAGTCGAATGCTGGACCCCAGCCACCGCCAGCGGGCGTTCGGATTCAACTTCATGCTCGTCAATCTCGGTATTGGTTTTGGCGGTCTCGTCTCGGCGAGCATCGTCAACCTGCACAACCCCGATTCGTTCGTACTGCTCTACACGTTCAACGCCGGTGTCGTGCTGCTGGGTGGGGTCATCATGTTCACCCTTCGAACGTACGGAGGACCGATCACCGAACACCACGACGACCCGGTGAAGCGTGCCGAGGGCTGGCGCGAGGTGTTGCGCGACCGGCGACTCGTTCGTTACGTGCTCGCCGCGGTCGTACTGATGATCGGTGGTTACGGCTCCCAAGAGGCCGGCTTCAGCCTCTTCGTCGTCAACAATCTGAAGCTGCCCGTTCACGTGATCGGCGTTATCTTCTTCTTCAACACGACGACCATTGTCTGCGCGCAACTCTGGGTGCTCAACCGCATCGAGGGCAAGAGCCGCACGAGGGTCATGGCGACCGTCGGTCTCTTCTGGGCCGTCTTTTGGATCATCCTCGACGTGGCACTGGCGCTCCCGAAGGTCTTGATTGTCATTTCGCTCTGCGTCGCAATGGTCGTCTTCGCGTTGGGTGAGACGATGCTCTCGCCCGTCGGTCCGGCGCTCGTGAACGACATTGCACCCGAGCACCTTCGCGGCCGCTACAACGCCGCGGCGGGACTGGCTTGGGGCGTCTCGGGAACCTTGGCGCCCGCCATCACCGCCTTCTACTTCGACGATCACCTCGGGGACTGGTGGCCCTTCGCGACGGGCGTGACCGCCCTAATTGGAGCGGCACTCATGCTGACGCTTCGTAAGCACCTCAGCGACGACGAAGACGGCCGAGGACGTACTCGTTCGACCCTTCCGGTCGCGCAACCGACGGAATAGACGTGTTGTTCGAGCGCATCGACGCGAGTAACGTCGACCACTTCGATGCCTGGTTCGCGGTCCTGCAACGTTCCGAGCAGCTACGCGATGGTGGCACCGGACAGGGGTGGCACCCCGACGAGTGGCGCGCCCGCGCCGTCGATGAACTAGCTCCTCGAGTCTTTCGACTCTACTCCTACGGACCATCATTGGAGCGGCCCGTCGCGGTCGGTGCGCTCGAGCTCACGCGTGACGACAATCTCAGCTTCATTGAGGCGAGCCTCTTCGTCGACCCCAGTGAACGACGACGCGGCTACGGTTCACAACTTCTGGCGAAGCTCGAAGCGAGCGTTCGCGAACTGGGTCGCCCGACGCTGGTGATCTACGTGATCGAGGGCGCCGACGAAATCGGCACCGGGGCCAACCGCGACTTCGCCCTTCGTCACGGCTACCGGATTGCGGAGGAGAACGTGCGACGTGACCTCGCGTGGCCACGGCCGGACGGCGAACTGGACCACCTCTGGGAGCAGTGGCGTCCCCTCGCAGTGGCGTACGACATCATGACCTGGAGGAGAGGAACACCCGACGAACTCGTCGAGTCGCGAGCCCACCTCTCGGCGAGAATGCCGGCCGAGACGCCGCACGTGGACCTCAACGTCGAAGCCGAACATTGGGACGCGACCCGTGTGCGCCATCACGAGCACACGACGAACGAGATGGGTCGCGATCTCCTCGTCGCGGCGGCCCGTCACCGGTCGACCGGTGAACTCGTGGCCTTCAGCGAACTGACGGTGTCGCGCGAACAGCCGCAGACGGCCTATCAGTGGGACACGCTCGTCATTAGCGGACACCGCGGCCACCGACTCGGTGGGCTCTTGAAAGTGGCGACGATGCGCCTGCTGGCCGATGGCCGCTACGCCACGACGAAGATCACGACGTTCAATTCGAAACTGAACGGACCAATGATCGCCGTCAATGAAGCACTCGGTGCTCGAATCGCGGGCGGCATGGTTGCGTGGCGCAAGGACCTCACGGACTAGAGCGGGCTCACGCGTTGATGGTGCGAGGACCGTCGGCGATCATCGCGCGCACTTCGTCAAAATTGAGGTGGTACGGCCCGATCCAGTTGAGGAACCACGTGACGCCGGCCGCGGCCCAGGGCGAGGGGTCATCACCCATAAAACCACTGACGACGATGTCGAACGTTGCGAGGTCGGCGCCGTCGCTCGTCACTAGTCCGCGAAGGGTCGCGACATCACTGGGACCGTCCATGGAGATCACGAAAACGCCGTTCTGTGTCGCCGCCCGACGGATGGGCAACTTGTTGGGCCAACGCGCGGCGAGCCAAATTGGAATGCCACCCGGTCGTGCGGCCGTTGGCAAGAACGTCACGTCGTTCGCCGTGTAGTGATGGCCAACGTGATGAACCGGCTCGCCGGAGAGCAGTCCCGTGAGTACCTCCAGACCCTCGCTCAACATGGCCCCGCGCTCCTTCGCGTTGGTCGCCTCACCGAACTTGGAAAGTTCTCCCACGTCGCCGTCGTCGCCGATGCCCAAGCCGAGAATCAATCGACCGTGCGAAAGGAGGTCCAAGGTGACGGCCTGACGCGCCACGACCTGCGGGCGGCGGCGAATGAGTGGTGTCACCATGGGACCCAGTTGGATGGTCGATGTCGCCGACGCAACGGCCGCTAACGAGACGTAGGGATCGAGGATTTTCGTCACGCCGCCGTCGTAGAGCATGTGGTCCCAGAGAAAGATGCCATCCCAGCCAACTGATTCGGCCAGTACCGCCAACTCGACAATCAGAGTGGGATCGGCCAAGCCGTCAAACGCGGGGAAGAAGAGGCCCTGTCGCACGCGAACCTCCAATCCGAAATCGTGGATGACAAACATTACGCCGCGGTGCGCGGGAGGCGCAGCGACCTCCCGCGGACCAGTCGGGGAACCGTACACTCGTCGCCATGACGTCGGGATACTCAGGTACGCGGCTGGCCGCCAAACTCGGCATCAAGAGCGGACATCGCGTGTTGTTACGTGGCGCTCCTCGAGAGTGGTTGATCGACGACCTCCCAGAACGGGTTCGCATCAGCCGTCGACACGGTGGTTCACCGGCCAATGTCGTCATCGCTTTTTTCCGTGACGCCGCCTCGCTCAATGAGGGGATCGTCGCGTTAGCGAGCACCATCACCACCGACGGAGCATTGTGGATTGCCTGGCCCCGCAAGGCCGCAGGACACGTGTCGAACATCACCGACAACGTCATTCGAGATACCGTGCTGCCGCTGGGTCTCGTCGACGTCAAGGTCGCAGCCTTGGACGAAGATTGGTCGGCGCTCAAAATGGTGTGGCGCAAGAAACTTCGAGCGATTCAACGCTGAGACAACCACGGCTCATCGTCAGCAGCGACCACCATCGGCGCGCACGACTGTGCCCGCCGCCGATGTCAGTCAATGAGCACGACGACTACTTAGCCCCTTCGCGCGCGAAGAGCGGGAACTCCGAGAGGAACGGCAGCCACGACGGCAGCGATCAGTCCAACAAAGGACCCCCATCCCCAACCAATGCCTGTGAAACCAACACCACCAGGCTTGTCGATGAATGCGATGAACGTCAACACGAGACTTATCACTGATCCACCCAGCAAAAGTTGATCGCCTGAAATCGGCATCTTGAACGGCATTTCACTGAAGCCCGCGCGCGAAACCAAGTACACGAGGATCGCCAGACTCAAAAGGAGGACAATGTACATCCAACCGTGCCAAAGGCCGTCAACCGACACCGAACCGAGTCCAAAGTTGTACGTGTACCACGGAAGGAATAGTGAGATCAAGAGCACCAGCGTGGCGATTGCCGTGGTGCGCTCTGCCTGCGACCAGCGTTTCATATCAAACGAGAAAGACGACTTGCTCGGTCCATCACTCACAGCGACCCCTTATGTTGTGTGCTGGCCCGAGATCTTGGGGCCAGTTTTTTTCTCAGCATACTGAAATGGCGAACGCCATGACGGATACGACGAGGCTTTTCTTGCTGAGTTGAAATGCTGATCAACGATGAAATCCCTCTCGATGAGTCGAAGCTGATCCCTGAGGAAACGGGGTTCCGAGTGAGCAACGGTCATCCAGCTTCATCTCACGGCCCGTGCGCCGTCTGGACGCCCGTTCGAGTCCCTATTTATCGAACCCAGCGTCACCGATCGATACGGCGACTTCCGGGGTGTTAATTACAGGCGGGGTAGTTCTTCAGTCCCCATAGATGGGCGACGACCGACGGCACGTCCTTGGCGCATAGTGGGAGTCCCGGTGATCCGGTCATGTACCACGCGCCGGATCCAACCTTGTTGAAGATACCCATGCTGCCGCCATCTTGGAACGAGACCTCCGCCTTGTAACTCGCGGGAAGAGTGAGCCCGAAGGAGGCCAGGGCCCATTCTCGATGGTCGACCGCGTCGTACGCGATGAGTGGCTTGTTGGGGCCGTTCGGCGAGATGAGTTGGCCCCATTTGATCCGGTCGGTGCTGACCATTTCCTTGTTGTGCAGTTTGTACTTAAGAAACGCCGCCTTGAGCGCGGTCATGTTGGCTGGCGTGGCGTTGATGGTATGCGAGATCAGCGGCGGCGAGGCGCTCGAGGGCGAGTGACGGGTCGCCACGAAAAGAAGTGCCACAACAATCGCCACCACCACGACGAGTCCGAGGAACGCTCTCTTCATATGAAGGGGAATGTAGTGCACGCGGTGAGGCCGAGGCCGCACAGCATCGGAAAGTTCGTATCGCGGTTACGGACCTTCAGTGCCGTTGGGGCCGCACGACCGCGGATCCCAAGGCTGGAGCGCTTGGGTCACGAGCGTCGGCGCCGAAAGTGCGGGGTCGTGCTTCACGGCCGTCGGGTCGGAGACCACGATCTGCGTCGGCGGCTTGGTCGTCTTGGTGGCGACCGTCGTGGTCGTTGCCGTATTCGTTGGCTTGGTTGTGGTCGACGTCGTACTCTTCGAAGGTGGCGCCAGCACGCTGACGTCGGACCCGGTGAGCACCGTCACCGTGGCGCCACCGCGCGTCGGGCCCAGCGCCATGACCGCCGGTCCCTCAATCGTGTGCAGCACGGCTTGGGCCGCGGCCAACGAG
>DATCFS010000269.1:0-4238 GCA_036509375.1 Acidimicrobiales bacterium | reverse complement strand
AACCAGGCGCGCTAACCAAGCTGCGCTACGCCCCGAGGCCTCTACGATACACAGTGACTCGAGGACGCCGCGACGAATCAAGCTGCGTAGGCTTTGGCGAAGCGGAGGAGATCAATGGCGTACGAGTGGTTAACTGACGCGCTCGACGAGACCTGGACGTCGATAGATCGGACGTTACGTTCGCGAAGTCCCGAGGTCTACGACGCACCGACTCCCTGTCCCGGATGGAGCGTTCACGACGTTCTCAGCCACCTCATTGGCTTCGAACTGATGATGGGCGGTGAACCGGTGCCCGTGCACGAGGGTGCGTGGCCTTCGCACGTGAAGAACACCATTGGTGAGATCAATGAGGCCTTCGTCGTGGCTTTTCATTCGACGCCCGGCGCCGAATTGTTGGAGCAGTTTCGTGTCACGACGGCTCGCTCACTCGAGCGCCTGCGCGCTCTTGACGACGAAGCGTGGGAGAAGGTCGGCTGGAGCCCTGAAGGGGAGCGACCTTTTCACCGTTTCCAAGAAACTCGGGTGCTCGACAGCTGGATTCACCTTCAAGATATTCGTGACGCGCTGCTCGAACCCGCGGACGACCACGGGCCGGGCGAGGAGATCGTGGTGAATCGATTCGAAGCGGCGCTGCCGTACGTGGTGGGAAAGAAGGTGCACACTCGTGATGGGGCGCTCGTGCGGATCAATCTCACTGGCCGACTCGCGCGCACGGTGCTGATCGGCGTCGAAGAGGGCCGTGGGAAAGCATTGGAAAGTTCCGACGCCGAGCCCGATCTGGAGATCACGGCACCCGTCGCGCTCCTCTGGCGTCGGGCGGCGGGACGTATCACGGCGGACGCCTTTCTCAGCGCTTCGGCGACGGACGTACGAGGGGATA
Organism: Acidimicrobiales bacterium; assembly: GCA_036509375.1. GTDB lineage: Bacteria > Actinomycetota > Acidimicrobiia > Acidimicrobiales > RAAP-2 > RAAP-2. Next base: position 3,358 of record DATCFS010000269.1, on the reverse strand, counting down.
AGGCTCTCGCGCGAGCGTTCGCCGAGGGCCTCGTGATCATGATTTAAGGGTTTTATCGTGAGCCGGTAGGCTGGCGTCTCTTATGCGCGCTACCACTACCACTCTTGAAAACAACAGGGTCAAGCTGGTCGTCGAAGTCGACGAACCAGAGATGGAAGAGGCCATTGATACGGCCGCCGTCAAGCTCTCCAAACAGGTCAACATCAAGGGATTTCGTAAGGGCAAGGTGCCCAAGAACGTCTTGATGGCCCACCTCGGCGGCCCGAGTGTCCTGCGCAGTGAGGCGATCCGCGATTCCATTCCCGACTTCTACGCCCACGCCGTCGCCGACACGTTGATCGATCCGATCGCCCAACCCGACATCAACATCACCTCCGGCGAGGAAGAGGGCGAACTCGTCTTCGAAGTTGAAGTCGAGGTTCGCCCCGAGGTCTACCTGCGGGGCCAGAACGAACTTCGCGTGACGATTCCATCTCCGGTCGTGACCGACCAAGAGGTGAACGCACAGATCGACCGCTTTCGTGAGACCGACGCAGTTTTACAGGACGTCGATCGTCCCATCGTCACGGGTGACCTCGTGACAATGGACGTGCACGTCCAACAGATCGCCACCGACGTGGATCCCCTCGACATGAGCGACTTCATGTACACGGTCGGATCGGGCACGATCACCGAAGGTGTCGATGACCTGATCGTCGGTATGAAGTTCGGTGAAGAGATGAAGCTCAACGGCAACGTCGGCAACGGTGTCGTCGCGACCTACGAACTGACGCTCAAGAAGGTCCAGGAACGTGAGCTCCCCGAACTCAGTGACGAGTGGGTGCAAGAGAACACCGAGTGGCAGAGCGAAGAGGAGATGCGCGACGCCATCCTCAGTCAGATGCGAAAGATGCGCATCGTCGAAGCGCAGATGTCCCAACGCGATGCCGTCTTGATGGCGCTCAGTGACCTCGTGAGTGAAGACGAAGTACCTGACGCGTTGATCCAAGACGAGACCAACGAACGGCTTCACGACCTCGGCCACCGCCTCGAGCAACAGAAGTTGAACCTCGAGACGTTCTTGCAGGTCACCAACCAGAGTTCGGATCAACTCCTCGAGACGCTGCGCGCCGACGCGCTGCGCGCCGTTCGCGTCGACCTGGCGCTGCGCGCACTCGTGAAGGCGGAGGACCTCGAGCCCACCGACGACGAGATCGACAAAGAACTCGAGACGACGGCCGCCTCGATGAACGTGACGCCGGAGTTGCTTCGCACGAATCTTCGCGACACGGGTCGCGTGATCACGTTCCGCGCTGAAGTCGCCAAGATGAAGGCGTCACGGTGGTTGACCGACAACGTCACCTACGTGGATCCCGAGGGTGTCGAGATCGACCGAGCCCTCTTGAAGGCGGATCAATCCGAGGATGGCGACGCCTAAGGTAGTGACGTGAACGATAACTACCGAGCTCAGAACTACCTAGTCCCCACGGTCGTCGAATCTTCGAACCGTGGCGAGCGAGCCTACGACCTCTACAGCCGCCTACTCCGCGAGCGCATCATCTTCCTAGGCACCCCCATCGACGACACCATCGCGAACTTGGTCTGCGCGCAGATGCTGTTCCTCGAGTCCGAAGACCCCGAGAAGGACATCAACCTCTACATCAACTCGCCCGGTGGCGACATCACGGGACTCCTCGCGATCTACGACACGATGAAGTACATCAAGCCCGACGTGTCGACGTTCTGTTTCGGCCAAGCCGCCTCCGCAGCCGCAGTATTGCTCGGCGCTGGTTCGAAGGGAAAGCGCTACGCCTTGCCGCACGCGCGCGTGCTGTTGCACCAACCGTGGGGTGGCGTCGGAGGTCAAGCGTCGGACATTGAGATCCAGGCACGCGAGATACTGCGCATGAAGGACATGTTGAACGCCATGCTCGCCAATGACACCGGTCAGTCGGTAGAGCGCGTCAATAAGGACACCGACCGCGACTTCATCATCAGCGCCGAGGAAGCGGTGGAATACGGCCTGATTGATGAAGTTATAACGTCTCGAGCGTAGGTACCCCGATTTTTCGACGCTGACCCGTAGGATGGGTCACGGCGTAAGTGTGTCAGGGGAGCCCGTGGCAAAATTCGGTGAAGGTAGCGACCTCATTAAGTGCAGTTTCTGCGCGAAGGGTCAAAAGCAGGTCAAGAAGCTCATCGCGGGACCAAGCGTGTACATCTGCGACGAGTGCATCGACCTTTGCAACGACATCATTGCCGACGAGTTCGGCGACCGTCCCGAGTTCATCCTCGACGAACTGCCCACGCCTCGCGAGATCTCCGCGTTCCTCGACGAGTTCGTGATCGGTCAAGTCGACGCGAAGAAGATCCTCGCCGTCGCCGTCTACAACCACTACAAGCGCATCCAGACTGGTCCGCTCCACGACGAGGACGTTGAGGTCGCGAAGTCCAACGTGCTCCTGCTCGGCCCGACCGGCTGTGGCAAGACCTTCCTCGCCCAGACGTTGGCTCGCATGCTCAACGTTCCCTTCGCCATCGCGGACGCGACGGCGCTTACCGAGGCCGGGTACGTTGGCGAAGACGTCGAGAACATCCTGTTGAAACTGCTCTCCGCCGCGGACTTTGACGTCAAGCGCGCGGAACGCGGCATCATCTACATCGACGAGATCGACAAGATCGCGCGCAAGGCGGAGAACCCCTCCATCACGCGCGACGTGTCCGGCGAAGGTGTGCAGCAAGCGCTCCTCAAGATTCTCGAAGGCACCGTCGCGAGCGTCCCACCGCAAGGCGGACGTAAGCACCCGCACCAAGAGTTCATCAACATCGACACCGCGAACATCTTGTTCATCTGCGGCGGCGCGTTCGCCGGGCTCGAAGAGATCATCGAACGTCGTTTGGGTAAGAAGTCAATGGGCTTCAACCAGCCCGTGCAGTCTCGCCGCGGCGGTGACATCGAACTCTTCCGTCACGTCCTTCCCGAGGACATGGTCAAGTTCGGACTGATCCCCGAGTTCATTGGGCGACTACCAATCGTGAGCGCCGTGCAGCAACTCGATCGCGACATGTTGATCAAAGTGTTGACCGAACCGAAGAACTCACTCGTGAAGCAGTTCCAACAAGTCCTTGCGATGGACGGCGTGGAACTCGTCATCGAAACCGACGCCCTCGAGGCGATCGCGGACCTTGCGCTCGAACGTCAAACCGGCGCGCGCGGTCTTCGCTCGATTCTCGAGCACGTGTTGTTAGAGCCCATGTACGACGTGCCCGGTCGCAGTGACGTCGTGAAGTGCGTCGTGACGGCGGCGTCGGTTCGCCAGCACGAGGCACCGAGTTACGAAATGCGAAAGGCGGCGACGCGTACCCGTCGCGCCAGCTA
>DATCFS010000268.1:0-3383 GCA_036509375.1 Acidimicrobiales bacterium | reverse complement strand
CCCGCGGCGACGACCACGCCACCCTTCGCGGTGATGGAACGCGCCTGCTCGATAATCTCACTCGTCGCTTCGCCGACCGTGATGATCACCACGTCGCAGTTCTTGCCCCAAGTGAGGTCGGGAAGGATGGTGAAGGCCGCGTCGAGTGTCGTCGTACAACCGTGGGTCGCACCGATCTTCATGGCGCGGTCGACCTTTGATTGATTCGTATCAATGGCGACGACGGCACGAGCGCCGGCGTGTTGGGCGCCCTGAATCGCCGCCGATCCGAGTCCCCCGCAGCCAATGACGGCGACGACGTCACCGGGCTTCACTCCGCCACGGTTGACCGCGGCCCCGAAGCCGGTGGACACGCCGCACGAGAGCAGTGCCGCCGCGCGCAGGTCGTACCACGGCTCGATGCGGATGACCGACGCCTCGTGCACGACGATGTACTCGGAGAACGTGCCGAGGTTGCACATGCGGTTGAGGTTGACGTCGCCGACGCGGTGTCGCCACGTTCCGTCGGCGATCATCGGACCGGCGAGCGTGTTAGCCGCCATGTCACAGATGTAGGGACGTCCCGATACGCAGTACTCGCACTTGCCGCACGAGGGAATGAACGAGGTGGCGACGTGGTCGCCCGGCTTCACCGAGGTGACGCCGTCGCCTACCGATTCAACGACACCGGAACCTTCGTGGCCCCCGATGATCGGGAACATCGTTGGTCGTCCGGAGATCATTTCGAGTGCGATGGGCGCCTGGGAGAGAGCACCGGTTTGAAGGTGAAGATCCGAGTGGCACAGACCGGAAAAGGCCATCTTGACCTTCACTTCGTTGGCGTGCGGCTCGTCGATCTCGATGGTCTCGGTGTGCCACGGACCGTTCACTTCCGTAAGGATTGAGGCTCTCACGTCCATACTTCCCCCAGTGTTCGAAGCGGGTTGAAGGACCCGCGAAGCCACTCTACCGAGCGACTTACGCTCCGCGCGAACGCTCCCTACATCTGCTCGGGCGCGTCGATACCGAGCACCGAGAGTCCGGTCGCGATCGTGCGCGCACTCAGGTCGCAGAGCGCCAATCGCTGCTCGCGAACCTCGCCCTCGGACGTGAGAACCGGACAGGCGTCGTAGAACGCGGTGAGCCGCTGGGCCAGATCGAAGAGGTAGACGCAGAGACGATGCGGCTGCAACGAGGCGAGCGACGCATTGAACGCGTCGGGAAAGGCGAGCAGTCCGAGGGCGAGCTCTCGTTCCTGCGTCGTCTCGAGCGAGAAGATGACCGAACGAGGTGACCACGGCGCACCGAGTCGTCGGAAGATCGATTGCAGCCGCGCGTAGGCGTACTGCAAGTACGGACCGGTGTCGCCCTCAAAGGCAATCATTCGGTCGAGGTCGAAGACGTAGTCGTGTTGTCGGTCCGTGGAAAGGTCGGCGTACTTAATCGCCGCTCGCGCGATCTCGACGGCCAATTCAGTTCTCGCCATGTCATCGAGGTCGGTATTGCGTTCCTTGAGGGCCCCGTCGGCGCGCTCAATCGCTTCGGTGAGTAACGACGCCAGTTTGACCGTGTCGCCACTTCGCGACTTGAACATCTTGCGGTCGGTGCCGAGCACATTGCCGAAGGTCACGTGTTCACAACGCACCCGTTCGGGCAGCCAGCCCGCCATGCGGGCGACGGCGTACACCATCTCGAGGTGCTGGGCCTGAGGGACGCCGACGACGTAAAGGATCTCGTCGGCGTGCAGGTGGTCAACACGGTCGCGCACCGCGGCGAGGTCGCTCGCGGCGTAGCCAAATCCCTCGTCGCGCTTTTGGACAATGAGCGGTAGCGGTTCACCGTCGCGGTTCGTGAAGCCCGGAGGAAAGACGCAGAGTGCGCCATCACTCTCGACGAGGAGACCGGCCTTGTCGAGGTCGGCCACGACGCCGGCCAGCATGTCGTTGTAGTACGACTCGCCAACGACGTCGTCGACGCCGAGCGAAATGCCGAGGTCGACGTAGACGAGGTTGAGATAGTTCACCGACTGATCGACGATCACGCGCCAGAGACGAATCGTTTCGGGGTCGCCCGATTGCAGGGCGACGACGCGGCGGCGACTCCGGTCCTTGAACGACGCGTCGGTGTCGAACTTGACGCGGGCCTCCTTGTAGAAACCGTCGAGGTCCTTGATCGACAGCTCGTCGGCGCCGGAATCGGCGCTCTCGTCGATGAGGTGCTCAATCAACATCGCGAACGGAGTTCCCCAGTCGCCCACGTGGTTGCGGGCAATGACGCGGTGACCAGCGAATCGGTACATTCGCGCCAAGGCGTCACCGATGACCGTGGAGCGCAGATTGCCCACGTGCATCTCCTTGGCGACGTTCGGTGCCGAATAATCGATGACCACATTCTTCGGCGAGGTCGTTGATTCGCTTCCGAGCCGTTCATCAGGGAGCAGTGCACTCAGTTGGCCCTGCAGGAACACGGGCGCGAGCGTGAGATTGAGGAAACCCGGTCCGGCGATCTCGATGTCGGCAATGCCCGCCAGGTCCACGTGGCCCACAATCTCCTCGGCGACGTCGCGTGGAGAGCGTCCGGCACGTTTGGCGAGCGCCATGACGCCGTTCGCCTGATAGTCACTCCGGTCGGAGGTGCGCAGGACGGGATCGGCGCCCCGCTCAACGGCGTCAAAAGCCGCCTGGAGCCGGCGTTGGAGCGTGTCGTAGGTCGACGTCATGGGGACAAGTCTCGCACTTGCACGAGGAACTGAACGCCACGGAGGCGAAACGGCCCACGGAGGAACACGGCAGAATAGAGGTATGCCCTCCCTTAACTCATTCGGTTCAGAAACCACCCTCAACGTGAACGGTCGATCGCTCACCTATTACTCGCTTCGCGCCGACGCGCTGGCCCAACTCGGCGTCGACCGCCTTCCCTATTCGATCAAGGTGCTGCTGGAGAATCTGCTGCGTCACGAAGACGGCGTGAAAGTTCGCGCCGCGGACATCGAGGCGCTGGCCCGGTGGGGCGAGATGCCGACCCGCCACGGCGAAGCGGCCGGCGAGGACGCGAAGGAGATTGCCTTCACCCCCGAGCGCGTCTTGATGCAGGACCTCACGGGCGTGCCGGCCGTCGTCGACCTCGCCGCGATGCGTGACGCGATCATCGCCCTCGGGGGTAATCCCGACAAGATCAATCCCCTCGTGCCGGTCGAGTTGGTCATAGATCACTCCGTCATCCTCGAGCGATCGGGCACCGCGGAGAGTTTCGAACAGAACGTCGCCATTGAGTACGAACGAAACGTCGAGCGCTACACCTTCCTCAAGTGGGCCCAGAGTTCCTTTGAGAAGTTCCGCGTCGTGCCTCCGGGGATGGGCATTTGTCACCAGGTGAACCTCGAGCACCTTTCACGCGTCGTCTTC
>DATCFS010000267.1:0-5470 GCA_036509375.1 Acidimicrobiales bacterium | reverse complement strand
GGAACCTTCGGGGTCGGCAGCAATGACGCGGACGTTCGGGTTCTGTTCTTTCAGGTACTTGGCGACGCCGCAGATCGTGCCACCGGTGCCAGCGCCGGCGACGAAGTGCGTCACCGTGCCGTCGGTGTCGCGCCAAATTTCTGGACCGGTGGTCAGGTAGTGGGCCAAAGGGTTGGCCGGATTGGAGTACTGGTCCGGTCGAAAAGCGCCGGGCGTCTCCCTGGTCAACCGTTCAGCGGTCGAATAGTAGGAGCTCGGATCTTCGGGAGCAACGGCCGTCGGACAGACGATGACCTCGGCGCCGTAGGCCTCGAGTAGTCGAACCTTTTCAGCAGCCATCTTGTCGCTCATGACGAAGATGCACCGGTAGCCTCGTTGAGCCGCAACGATGGCAAGACCGACACCCGTATTACCGCTCGTCGGTTCGACGATGACGCCACCGGGTTTGAGGAGACCGTCACGCTCCGCAGCGTCGATCATGGTGAGGGCCGGCCGGTCCTTCGAACTGCCTCCCGGATTCATCGACTCCAATTTGACCAGCACGTCGACACCCTTGGGAGTCGTTAACCGATTGAAACGAACCAGTGGCGTCTCGCCAATGAGATCGAGGAGGGAGTTGGCAACGCGCATGCCTCCACCCTATTTCGGACAAGTACCCATCAGTAGCCGAACGTCATTCCCTTATGTCAGTGACCGACAGCGAAGCACCGTCACTGAAAGTGATCGAACGAGACCGTCGCCACTGCCATTCAATAATGCCCAGACAAATCCAGCCCACGAGCACCGCGAGCCAAAACGTCAGAAGCCGATAGACAACGACCACCGCAAGGGCCGGAATCTTCTTCGCGCCATAGGCGACGAGGATGACCGCGAGACTCCCCTCCACGATGCCGAGACCGCCCGGCACGAGTGGCAATGCGGCCGCAATCTGAGCGCCGCCATAGGCGAGCAATACGCCGTGCCACGGAATGGTGGCGTGCACGGCACCAAAGCAACAGATTAAGCAGAGGAAATCGAGGAACCAGAGACCAGTGGCCATCGCGACCAACTTGAGCGTTCGCTGACGACTCAACGGAATCTCACGCATTCGAGCGAGCGCGTTCTCGATTCGCGCAGCGATGTCCCCACGGGGATGTCCGGTAACCCGACGAGCGCCACGGACGAGCAGATTGATGCAGCGAAGTAAGAGGTCACGGCGTACGAGAATGGTGCCGGCCCCGACCACGACGACGAGGCCGACGACGGCGAGGCCCGTTTCGTTCGCCGACGAACGTCCGGTCAGCGCTGAGAGGACTCCGACGAGCAAGAGCAGTGACATTCCAATCGCCTGGGCAATGAGAATCGTCAGAATCGTCCATGCGGAACTCGCAGCACTCGCGCCGTGTCGGCGAAAGAACCGGTAACGGTACGCGCTCGATACGGCGGGCTCGCCAGGAATTGTGTACGCAATGGCGTTGTTGGCGAGTGACACCATGGTCAGCGAACGGAGCTTGATAGTTGCGCCACTCCAGTCGAGCACGCGATGTTGCAGAGAGGCGTAGCCAACGATAGAAAGGGCCTCGGCTGCGAACGCACCGCCCTCCCAGCCGATGTTGAGGTGTCGCACCTGGTGCAGCGCTGCATCGAACTCATGGCGCTTGCCAAACAGCAAGATCAGAACGAAAGCCCCGACGCCGATACCGACGACGTAGCGAAACGCCACCCAGAATGGTGAACCTGGGTGCGACGGTGTGGCTTCGTCACTCACGCGTTCAGGCTACTGACGTAGTCGCGAGGAGTGAATCGACGGATCTATGACGGTGAGATCCGGACCAACGAGATTTCGGGCCAACTACCCTTTGGCGATGGACCAGAGTGAACGCGACCGCGGATTTGTCGCAGTCGATCGGCCGATTCGCGTTGCCGTCGTCGGACTTGGACGGATCTACGACCTCAATATCCGCGCCTACCGGGACAATCCCGACGTCGAGGTCGTTGCTCTCGTCGATCCGAACGGCGACCGTCGAGCGGAGCGCCGGAATGAGTGGCCGGGGGCGCGGACCTTTGCCTCAGTGACCAGACTCGTCGACAGCGGAATCGAACTTGACGCGGTCGAGATACTCCTCCCCACGACGTTGAACGAAGAGGTTGTCATCACTTGCCTCGATAATGGTTGGCACGTCAATCTCCAAAAGCCCTTCGCCAATGACCTCGCCAGCGCTATGAGGATGCGCGACGCGGCCGTGCGTTCCGGACGCGTCCTCCGGGTGATGGACAACTATCTCTTCTACGAACCACTTCAGAAGTTGAAGGAGACGATTGACTCTGGTGTTCTCGGTCCCATCAGCGGCTACCACATGAAAATGGTGGCCAGTGGCAGAGGTGGTTGGGAGGTACCGGGCGATTCCTACGAGTGGCGCTTCGATCAGGCGAACGCCGGACGTGGGCCCCTCGTGTTTGACGACGGATGGCACAAGCTTTCAACTGCTCTCTGGCTCTTTGGACCAATTAGGGAAGTTCGAGCGTGGATTGGTACAACCGAAGTCATACCGGGCATTGTCATTGATGCGCCGACCACGATTGTGTGGGAGCACGAGAATGGAATTCGCGGCGCCTGGGACATCACGTTCGCGGTTGACATGTATTTACGTTCCGATTACTACACCAACGATGAGCGGTGGGAGGTTACGGGTCGTCGCGGCTTCGCTCGAGTTAATCGTTGTACCAGCCGAGGAATTCAGGAACCGAGCTTCGAGGTGTACCTCGATGGCGAGATGCGTTCGTTTCACGCGCTGGACGACGATTGGGCGAGCAGCTTCGAGGACTCTGGTCGACACTGGCTGCACCATCTGCGCACCGGCGAAGGACCGCTTCTGTGGGGATCGGACGAATCCCTTGACGTTCTTCGATTTGCACTCGCCGCCTACGAAAGCAATGAGCGCGGTGGCGCGGGAGTCGATCCTTCCACTCTCATCTGATCCCAAGCGCACAGCTCGATTCAAAATGACCGTGAGCAGCTCGAGATGTCATGTCCGCTAAGCCGCTGTCACACCCCAACGATAGGGTCCGGCATATGTTCGCTTCTCAACGAGAACTCAATGAAAGACAACGTCAAGCGGCAACCTTTGGGGACGGGCCCCTGCGCATTATCGCCGGACCCGGAACTGGGAAGACGACAACGCTCACGGCCCGGGTTGAAATCCTTCTTGAACGGGGTGTCACGCCGGAACGAATCCTTCTCCTGACGTTTACTCGGCGCTCGGCGCGAGAAATAGTGAATCGAATTCGCGCAATTCGGGGTGCCCACCACGTTCGCAGGGTCTCTGGTGGGACCTTTCACTCCGTCGCCCACCACACACTTCGTCGCCACCACGCCGCCGTTGGTCTGCCAGAAGGGTTCGGGGTACTCGATCGCGGTGACGCAGCGGACCTCTTGGACCTGGTTCGCGGAGAGCTGAGCATTCTCAGCAGAGAGCGGCGCCTCCCAAAAAAAGGAACCCTCAGTGCGCTCTATTCGCGAACGGTGAATACCGGAATACCGCTTCTCGACGTCATGCGCGAATCCACACCTTGGTGCGCCGAGAGCATTGACGATGTCGCCTCGATCTTCACGGCGTTCGTGGCCCGAAAACGCTCACTCGGACTCCTCGATTTCGACGACCTGCTCCTATTCTGGCGCGCGGCCGCACAGGATGAAGCCTTGGGAAAGGAACTCGGAGCCGCCTATGACCACATTCTGGTCGACGAGTTCCAGGACGTGAACCTCCTGCAACTGGACGTTCTCGTTGGGCTACGCCGAGCCGATCCTCGATTGACGATTGTCGGCGATGACGCGCAGGCCATCTACGGTTTTCGTGGCGCCACTGCAAAGTTTTTGTTGGACGCCGATTCCTATTTCAATAATCTGACAACAGTCAACTTGGAGGTCAACTACCGTTCGTCCGCGGCCATCCTTGGGGTGGCGAACGCCATCGCCGCCGAGGCGCCTGAAGGATTCTCCTCGTTCCTTCGCGAACGATCCCCGATCGCAGGGGCACGCCAGCCCCTGCTCGTCCACTGCCGTGATGAACGGGACCAATCGGAATCGGTCGCCGACCGCGTCCTTGAACTGTACGAACAAGGTGTTCTCCTGCAAAAGCAGGCCGTGCTGTTTCGGGCGGCACATCACAGTTCCGACCTCGAGATTGAGCTCGCTCGACGACGAATCCCCTTCGTCAAGTACGGTGGCCTGCGTTACCTCGAAGCTGCGCACGTAAAAGACATGCTCGCGGCATTCCGTCTCGCCGATAATCCACGAGACGAGATGGCGTGGTTCCGACTCCTCCAACTCATGCCGGGCGTGGGCCCGGCCAAAGCAAGGCGGGCCATCGACGCGCTCCGAGACGTGGATGGAAAGATCCCCCTGTCGCACGGCGACGTTCAGGATCGATGGTCCAGCGTCGACGAGGTACTGCCGAGCGATATCCAAGAAATGTCGCACGCTCTCGCGCAAGCTCTGTGCGAGAAGGAGTTCGAGCCGGTAGCGTTGCACGCGGAGCGAATCCAACGAGCGATTGCGCCGCTCATTTCATCGTCGTATGACGACGCGGAACCTCGGCTCGAGGATCTCGGAGCACTGGTATTGGCGTGCGCTGGGATGTCACGACTAAGTGATGTGGCGGCCGAGCAGGCCCTCGAACCGCCGGCCTCCACTGGCGACCTCGCTGGCCCACCGATGGTCGACGAAGACTGGTTGGTCCTTTCAACTGTCCACTCGGCGAAGGGTCTCGAATTCGACGCAGTTCATGTAATACACGCGGCCGACGGGAATTTCCCTTCGGACATGTCATTGGGCTCAACCGAAGGGCTCGAAGAGGAGCGGCGCCTCTTCTACGTCGCGATTACACGAGCGCGGCGCAGTCTTGCCATCTACGTACCGCTGCGCTACCACCACCATCGAGTCCGCGATGATCACTCATGGGCTCAGCCATCACGCTTCCTGAGTGAGTCGGTCCGCTCGACTCTTATAGAAATTCCAGTAATCGACATGGACGATCCAGTCTCGTCTTCAGCCGTTGAGATTGACGCTTCGGACGCCGTCGCAGGGCAACTTTCCAAGCTGTGGTAATTGACTCCTAGGGTTTAACCTTGAACAGATCCGTCGTCGAAGGGCTAGGGATTTCGATCTCGAACGGGAGGATTAGCGTGTGAAATCGTCAGCCCAGAAGAACCAAGTGGCGATGGTGCGCCAACATCGGCACCGATGAGCGACCATGGCGTCAGTGAGGAGCTCCTGACCGAGCGTCGTTCTCTCAGTCTTTCAGTGAGTAGCGGAATAGTCCTTGCCGCATTCGGAATCGTCTTCGGTGTCGTAACCGGGTCGCAGATCATCCTGTTTGATGGTTTCTATACATTCCTTGGCATAGGCCTGTCAACAATGGCCCTTCGCGTATCGCATCTCGTGGCCACGGGCCCGACGCTGCGTTATCCCTTTGGTCGTGAGGCCCTCACT
>DATCFS010000266.1:0-8295 GCA_036509375.1 Acidimicrobiales bacterium | reverse complement strand
ATTCGCATCGCCCTCGAATCATCGCTCGTCACCGAGTTCTTGAGCGGCGTAAGCATCGGTCTCGTGGCGATGGTGGTCGGTTTCGCGCTGCTCGGTGGACGCGTCACGCTCGCCCACGCCCTCATCGCCGTGCTCATCACCAGTGAGATCTTCACGAACGTTCGGCGCTACGGCGTGGAGTTCCACCGACGAGAGAACGCCCAGCGTTCTCTCGCGGCCCTGAACGAACCGTCACTGACTACGGGCGGCACGACCACGGAGCCGCTTGTCGAGGCCTCCGGACTCGTCACCGAAGCCAATGACGCGACCATCTCGCTTTCGCTCCACGCCGCGCAACGACTTCTCGTCACCGGCCCCTCGGGGTCGGGCAAGACCACACTCGTCGACACCCTCCTTCAGTGGCGAACTCCTCGTCACGGTGTGGCGTCGCGAACGTCGGCGGCGATTGGTCACGTAAGCGTGGACAGCGCTCTGCTCTCGGGTTCGCTGCGAGAAAACCTGACACTCGGTGTCGCGATGGATGACCAACGCGTGGTGGAGTGCCTGGCGACACTGGGCCTCACCGGTCCACGTTTCGAAGAACTCGACACGATGTTGCTCGCCGACGGTCGAGGGATTAGTTCCGGTGAGCGAGTTCGTCTCGTGCTCGCACGCTGTCTGCTGGCCAATCCGGTCCTCCTCGTTCTCGACGACATCAGTGGCGTGCTCGACCACGATTCGAGGGGTCTCGTCGCGTCGGCCATTGGCCGCACCAAGGCCTTCGCCGTCATCGAGGCGACAGTAGACAGCCCCCTTCTACTCGACGTCGATCAACGAATTGAGTTGCAATGAAGCGTGACATCGATCGTCTCGGTCGCTGGTTGCGTCGGGCCCAACCGCCTCGGGCCCAACTGTGGCGGGCAGTCCTCGCCGGCCTCGTGGCGTCGCTCACCAACGTGGCGCTGCTCGTGGGGGCCGTTGCTCTGCTCGTCGAGAGTGCGACCCGTCCGGGACTGAAGGCCGTGCTCGGCGCGCTGATCGTCATCGAACTGTTCGCCTTCCTACGCTCGCCGCTTCGATTCGCCGAGCGGATGAGTGCCCACCGACTCGGCTTCGCCGCCGTCACCCGGTGGCGCCGTTGGTTGGTACTGACCATCGGCCGCTTGAACTACTCGCAGTGGCGAACGCACGCGGGCGGTGACCTCCTGGAACGGTCGCTTCGCGACACCGACGAGCTACAAGATCTCTGGTTGCGTTGCGTCATTCCACTCATCACCACGACAGCCGTGATGGCTACGAGCGACATTGTGCTCGGACTCCTCCCTCCGCACGGCCGCTGGTGGGCCTACGCCGGTGACCTCTTCGCCGTGCAATTGGTTGGGACCATCGCTCTGGTCGCAAGTGGGGCCCAACTCGTTCGACGTGAGCGGTCCCTCCGAATGGCCAGGGGTCAGTACCGGGCCGAACTGGTCGAGTTGAGCGCCGTGACGCCCGAACTGGCACTTCTCCATCGCGAGTCGCTCGCGGTCGAGCGATCGGCCGACGTCGTTGACGCCGTGCGGCGAGCGGAGTCGTCCGTCGCCCATCAACGACAACTTTCGCAGGCGATCCCGCCGGCCATGACCCTCCTCGCCGTTGCCGCGCTCGCGCTGCGACCGGCGACGTCACCACTGTGGGTGACCGTTGCCGCCCTCGTCGCGCTCGCCACACTCGAGCTGCTCGGCAGCGTGCGAAACGCGCTCGACACGGCGGTCGCCGTCAGCGCCGCCGCCGAGCGGTTGGAGTCGTTAGACACCGGTCGTGTCAACGGTGCGGATTCGTGGCCCACCGAATCGTCAATTCGTCTGCGCGACGTATCGATCGTCGAGGGGCACACCGTCATTGCGCACGCTGATCTGACGATCGAGCCAGGTCGCAAGGTTGCAATCACGGGATTGTCGGGGGTCGGGAAATCCACACTGCTGCGCGCACTCGTGGCACTCGACCCGGTGAGCGAAGGATCAATCACCATTGGCGACGTCGCACTGGACGAACTCGGCGAAACGACGCTTCGACATCACGTCACGTACGTGCCGAGCGAACCGGGACTCTTCAGGGGGTTTGCCGTCGACGTCGTCGGACTCGGTCGAACGACGTCACGCTCGATGTTCGATGACCTCGCGGCCATTGGCGTCAACGCCGACGGCACCACCTACTGGGAGGAACTGTCGCGCGGCGAAGGTCAGCGCGTCGCCATCGCTCGATCGATGGTGACGAGTCCGTCGATCTACATTCTCGACGAACCGACGAGTGGGCTGGGCGCGTCGGAGACGGCGGCCGTGTTGACGCTCTTGGACTCGACCGCGTCGACGGTGGTCGTGGCCACGCACGACGCCCAGGTGATGGCGTGGTGCGACGAGGTCTACGAGCTACGTGGCACGCAACTTCGACGCGTCAACCGTTGATCGTGCGCATGCCGGACTGGTGGTAACGCTCGCCCACGACGGCGTCGCGCGGCACCGCCGCTTCCAGGTCGGCGACGTCGTGCGCACTCAAGGGAATATCCGACGCGGCGATGTTCTCGCGCAACCACTTGCGCCGTTTGGTCCCGGGGATTGGTACCACGTCGTTGCCGCGAGCGAGAACCCACGCCAGAGCCAGCTGGGCGACCGTGACGTTCTTCCGCGTCGCAATAGCGTCGAGGTTCGCGACGAGCGCCATGTTCTTTTCGTAGGCGTCGCCGGAGAACCGCGGATTGTTGGTTCGATAGTCGCCTTCGCCCGTTCCTTCGCGGTTGCTGGACTCGCCCGTGAGAAAACCTCGGCCGAGAGGACTGTAGGCCACAAAGCCAATGCCCAGCCGGCGACAGGTCGACAAGACGCCGTCCTCGGGGTCGCGACTCCAGAGCGAGTACTCGCTCTGCAGGGCCGCCACCGGGTGCACCGCGTGGGCGCGTTCGATTGTCTCTGAGGAGGCCTCCGAAATACCGAGGTGGCGGACCTTGCCCGCGTCGACGAGTGACTTCATGGCGCCCCACGTCTCTTCAATGGCGACCGTGCGGTCCACGCGGTGCTGGTAGTAGAGGTCGATGACGTCAACGCCGAGCCGCCGAAGTGATGCGTCGCACGCTGCCACGACGTACTCGGGCGTGCCGTTGATGCGGATCATTGAGCCGTCCTCGCCCCGTTGATTACCGAACTTGGTGGCGAGTACGACCTCGTCGCGGCGGTCCTTGATGGCCCGTCCGACGAGCTCCTCGTTCTTGAAGGGGCCGTACATGTCGGCGGTGTCGAGGAAGTTGACGCCGCTGTCTAATGCTTCGTGAATCGTCGCAATAGATTCGTTGTCGTCAGCGGCACCGTAGAACTCGCTCATGCCCATGCAACCAAGACCCTGCGCCGAGACTTCGAGACCTTCACCCAACGTTCGTCGTTCCACGTCAACTCCCTTATGTGAAATTGCTCACAACCCTTTATTTGTAGGCATCTCGTGACACAGTAGCGGGTGGGCGCCAACTATATTTTTGAGTCATTGGCTGGGGGGGCCAAACATCGAGGGCCCGCTTGCTCGTCTCGACGAACAGGCGGGCTTCGTTGTTCACGGACCCGAAACCACTCGTGGCGACGACACCCTTAGCATTGTTGCGTGAGTGGATCGGCAACCGACCTTCGTACCCCTGCACCGTTGGTGCGACCAATCCTTCGTGGCTGGCTTCACTTGGTGGCCTTCTTCGTGCTCTTCGCCTGTTCCCCAATCCTTCTTGCGCGCTGTCGAACGTGGGCCCAGGTCGGCTGGGTGCTTTGCTTCCTCGTTGGCGTCGGTGCCATGCTCATGACGAGCGCCCTACTGCACCGAGTCAATTGGACGCCGTCGCAGCGCCAAGCCTGGCGCCGGGCCGACCACTCGACAATCTTTCTGGCCATCACGGGGACCTATTTCGCCCTGGCCGGCCTCACGATGCACGGCACGATCCGACTGGTCCTGTTGATCATCGTGGGAGTGAGCACGCTCGTTGGTATCGCCATTCGACAACTCTCGATGAACGCTCCGAAGTGGGCCAATACCATCCCCTTCTTGGCGATGAGCTGGACGGCGGCGGTCGTGATGCTCCAGATGTACCGCGGCGGCGGGCCACTCTGTTTCGCCTTCATTGTGGGCGGTGGCGCCGCCTATTCAATCGGCGCCGTCTTTTACGGTACCAAGCGGCCGAAGCTTTCCCCGAGGGTCTTTGGTTATCACGAGCTCTTTCACGCCTTCACGCTGTTAGGGGTGGGTCTGCACTTCGCCGCGGTCTACGTCGCGTTGCGCTAGTCCAGGTGTTGGGCCACCACGTTGTAGTTCAACAGCGCCGGCGTGCGACTTCGCGTCGTGATAGTCGTGATCGAACCGTTGAAGAGATTCATGCGCCACGCCGCCGAGCCCGGGACCCCGAGCGCCCAGGTCATCGCCGACTTAATCGGCGACATGTGCGTCACGATGCAGAGATGGTGCTCGGTGCTGTGCAGGAGGCTTTTCTGATCGGCCAACAGTCCGTCCAACGCAGCGTGCACTCGTTGATCGACCGAGGCTAGGGACTCGCCGCCACCAAAGGCCAAGGTGTGCTCGTGTTCGAAGGCGCGCCACTGCTGGGCCGACACGACCGTGAGTGGTTGTCCGTCGAGTGAGCCGTAGTCCACCTCGATGAACGACTCCTTCACCTCGGCCTCAATTTCCGGAACAGCGAGCGCCGCCGTGCGGCGAGCACGCTGGAGTGGCGAGGTCCACACTTGGGCGACGCCGCTCAGTAACGGCCGCAGAGCACGGGCCTGACGCTCACCGAGTTCGGTGAGGGCCGGGTCGCTCTGCCCGACGAGAAGTCGTTGGGCGTTGGAGGTCGTTTGCCCGTGACGAACGAGGATGATCACGGTAGGAGCAGGCGCCCACACTCGGGACAGGGCATGAAGGTGTCCGCCGGCTGGGCCTTCCACCGATCGAGGTCGAGGGGCGATAACGCAATGCGACATCCGTCGCAGCGGCCCGCGTCCACTTGGGCCGCGCCCGACGTGCCCGCGCGCACGAACGCGGCGTCGTAGGCGGCCAGTAACGCCGGCGCTACCGCCGCGGCGCGCGTCAACCGTTCTTCGCGCAGGGCGCCGAGTTCTTCGTCGAGCGTTGCCTGGAGGTCGACGATCACCGCCTGTAACTCGCCGCGACGCGCGACCGATGGCTGTGCACGTTCCTTCACCACGCGAACGACGTCGTCGAGCGGTTCAACGGCCAGCAAATACTCCAACTCCTGGTCTTCGGCCTGTTCCAGCAGTTCCCTCACGTGTGCCACTTCGTGTTGCAGCGCCGCCAACTCACGCGCGTTCGCGGTGGACGCGGCGAGCGTGGCATCCAGACTCTGCGCCCTCGTGCGTAGTCGGTTCGCCTCACGTTCGGCGTCCTCGTAGGCGGTGCGCACGGGCGCCTGCGCCGCTTGAGCCTCGTTCAGCGCCTTGAGGAGTCCGCGAAGTTCGTCCTCGACTGTTGCCAGCTCCGCCATCTCGGGCAGGTGACTGCGCTGGGACGTAACCCGGTCGATCCATCGATCGGCCTCCATCAGTGCGCGAAGGTCGTCGGTCTCACTCACCGGGTCAGTCTTTCACGTCCCACGACGCAACCTCTCGGGCCAATTTGGCCAACGCCGGTCGAAGATCCGGCTCGCAGCGCTCTTGGACGGCGTCGAAGTCGAACCAGTAGACCTCGGGACTTTCGCCGAGCGGTGGCGTGGGGTCGAGCGGTTCGGCGAGCACGACGTAGCGAAGGTCGTAGTGGATATGACCGCGGGGACCCTGGTGCACGTCGACGTGAAAGAGGTTGGGAGGGGTGCAGTGGCGCGCGACGAGACCGGTCTCCTCGACGGTTTCTCGCAGTGCCGCCTCTTCGGGCGTTTCACCGGCGTCAACGTGTCCGCCCGGTTGCACCCAAATACCCATTCGGCGATGAAGGTGCAAGACCACGCCGCGCGACGAAATAACGAACGCCGATGCGGTCAGGTGCTCAACGTTCGCATCTTCGTCGAACGGGTCATCGGACCAACCCAACCGGTCGATGGTGCGCACGATCGAAAGCCGTTCACGCTCATTGACCGGTGTAATGCACGCGAGTTGGGCGCGCAAGGTAGCGAATGCCGTCACGGGCGATCCAAGAGCCGTGCAACCGATGGCGGCACTGCGATGTCGCCTTTCGCCATCGCCCCGTTGGTGTCAGGGATGGGGGTATCGAAACGAAGCCGTGCCGGCACGGTGCCCGACCAGACCGCGAGTTCAATGTCCTCGTCGGGATCGTCCGTTGGACCGCTCGAAACCTTGGCCGACGCTTCGTCGATCGCGACGGCGACGACCATGGTGAGGCGCCGCTCGGCGTCGAGCATCGGCCGCACTTCGTTGGCGCGACCGGGGAGAATCACGTCGACGAAGAGGTCGAGAATTCGAGCCTTGTCCCGGTCGTCGGTGACCTGAGTCGCCGCGCCAAACACCACCACCGATCGATAGGCGATCGACGATTCGAATCCACTTCGCGCCAGTCGCAGCCCGTCGTAGAGGGTGACGCTCACGCACGCCACACCGTTCTTCACGACTGCCTTCATCACGGCGTTGGACGGACTGCCGTGGAGATAGATGGTGCGGCCCTCACGCGCGTGCAATGTCGGTATGACCATCGCGACGCCGTCGACGTTCGCCGCCACGTGACAGAGTCGCGCCTCATCGAGGATTGCGTAAATGACGTCGTCGTCGTACCGGGCCTTCGCCGGGAGTCGACGAACCCTGGTGTGCGGGCCGGGCCCGAGCTCGTCCGAGGTCATGCGCGAAGATCGCCGCCGAAGAAAGTCCGCGCCAGTCCCGCGACTTCAACGTTGTGCTCGAAGAGGCGCGCGAACATGACGCCGCCCCTCGCCGACGCTTGGTGTACCGAGACCGTCGGCGCACCCGACGTCGATACCCACCACGGGGCGACCGCACACAGCGCGCTGCCCGTGACGGGATCCTCCACCAAACCGAGTCGGGGCGCGAAGACTCGAATCGACACGTCAACACCCGGGCCCCCGACGCACGCGGCAATGACAATCGAACTCGACACGAGGAAGAGGGCCATCGAGTCGACAGCCAACCCGCAGAGCGTGTCGAAGTCCTCGACGATGGCGAGCACGCTCTGCGCGCCGACCCGGTACACGTCACGTACCGGGCCGAGCGTGTTGTTCAGGATGGCGACGTCGGCCGGTTCGAGGGACCATCGCGGCAAGTCAACGCCGAGCAGTCCGTCTTTCATACGTCGACCCGTCAAGAGCCCGGCTCGAGTCTGGAAGTGGACCTCGCCACCGGGCACGCCCAGTTCGTTGACGAGAACGTGCAGGGCCGCCAACGTGGCGTGACCGCAGAGTTCGACCTCCACCGTCGGCGTGAACCAACGAAGCGACCACTGGTCGCCAACTCGTCGCACGAACGCCGTTTCGGAAACCCCCAGTTCAAAGGCAATCTGTTGGAGTTCGTCGTCGGGCATGAGCCGCTCCAAGAGCACCACCACGGCCGGATTGCCGCGCTCCTTTTCACCAATGAACGCGTCGACCCACCACAATCGATGACCGAAGGCCACGTTGACAGATTCCACCCGTAGAGCCTGCCACACCGACGTTCAAACCACCTAGGGTTTTGGGGTGCGTGTCGCCACGTTTAACCTTCACGCCGGTGTTGACGGTTGGGGTCGACCCACGAAGGTTCTCGATCACGTGGTCTCACTCAACGCCGACGTACTAATCCTGCCCGAGCTGTGGCGAAGCGACGCCGGCGTCAACTTCTTCGAGGAGTTGAAAGGCCGACTCGGCATGGACGGTACCTTCGCCCCTTTGGCGTCGGGTCAGCGCGTCACCTCCGGTACGGGTGGGCGAACGTGGCAACCGCTTCTCGCGCATTTAAGCGGCGAGCGCGGTCTGTTCTTCGACGAGCATCGGACGCTGTCGCGGTCCCAGCGGGTCCGGCGCGCGACGTCCCAGGGTGTCGAGCACGGCGAATGGGGCATCGGATTGCTGACGCGCTTCACGATTGTCGACATCCGCGCCGAGTCGCTCGGTCGCCTCCCGCGCGAAAAGGTGCAGCGTGCGCTGATCATTGCGCGCCTGCGTGACGAGGGCCGAGAGTTCTACGTGTTGGCCATCCACGGCGCGCACCTGAGCCACGGTTCGTACCGTCAGTACCGTCGAGTGACGGCACTCGTCGAAACGTTGGACTCGACGGTGCCCATCTTGATTGGGGGCGATTTCAATTCGTGGCGGCCACTATTGCGCGTACTGCTGCCCGGATGGCGCTCCCTCGTGAACGC
>DATCFS010000265.1:0-5478 GCA_036509375.1 Acidimicrobiales bacterium | reverse complement strand
TTGCTTGACGACTTCCGGCCGTTTCTTTGACGATACGTACCGTCGGAGTGGTTTGCCAGATGCGTCGTAGCCGACATGCGCCACGCCCATCCATAGTCCGTCGGATTTGCGTTGGTAAATCGAGCCTTCATGATTTGATCGCCGCTGTGTCATCAGATTCCCCTCAGAACAACTGCTGAAGTAACTGCTGAAGCAACGGTCGCGGAAGGCGAATGTGAATGAAGAAAAAAGTGAAAAGCCTTATGAAATAAGGCGAAAATTTGTGGAGGTAAGGAGATTCGAACTCCTGACCCCTTGCATGCCATGCAAGTGCTCTACCAGCTGAGCTATACCCCCAAAGGTTCGACAATTCTATCAGTCGAAGAAGAACCTCAAACTGCGCTCAAGAGAGTATTGCCTCACAGAGATTCGTTGGTTGGGAGAGAAACGGCGAGTGGTCACTTCGTATATCAAAGACAATGTCGCAGCGCTCCGACATCAGTTCCTGAAGTTGTGGATCGATGGCTTGATCTTGGGTGCAGCGAATATAGAGGGACTCCACGTCCACTTCAGCCGACGTTCTTCCAGCACGAAAACTGGCGATCGTTTGCTTCGAGAGTTTGTCGACGGCCCAACTCGCAACGGGGGAGGGGCAGTCGCTGTAGAGCGCTGCGTAGGCGAGATGGGGATTGAGTCGCAAATACCCCCCGTCAACTTCGATCGCGTCGTCGAGCAGCGTGCGCGTAGGGACCGTGCGAGCGACGTCAGTTGCGCTTTGGCCGATTTTCGGCACCAACGCCGCTATGTAGATGATCCGTTCGAGATTGGGAATCATCGGCGCCGCCTCAGTGACGACGGCACCGCCGTAACTGTGTCCGACGAGGATATAGCGGCCGTCGTGTCGAGTATTCCGTGCAACGGCTGCCGCGTCATTGCTCAAGGCGATTGAAGAATCCCCCCGGTTTTTGGAGCTCGGAAGGTCAACCGCAATCCACTTGATTCCGCGTCGGTCGAACTCGGCCTCGAGCTTCGGCCAGCACCACGCACCACTCCACCCGCCGTGGACGAGTAGGTATGTCGGGTTGCTCACCTCCTCTATCTTTCTCGATGCGGCCAATCATCGTCAATTCTCTAGAATGGATAGATGGCGCGGCCTTTCAATGTCAACACGATCGAAGCGAAGTGGCAGGCCCGCTGGCGCGACGAAGGTACCTACGAAGTCGACAACGACGACCCTCGTGAGCGCTACTACGCGCTGTGTATGTATCCCTATCCGTCGGGCTCGGCCCACCAGGGTCACGTGCGGATCTACACCTTTGGCGACGTGGTCGTTCGCTATCAGACGATGCTCGGAAAGGCCGTCTTGTCGCCCTTCGGTTTCGACTCCTTTGGACTACCGGCTGAGAACGCGGCCATCAAGGCCGGCAGCCACCCTCGCCTCTTCACCGAAGCGCGGATCGTGGAGCTGAAGTCTTCGCTGATTCGTCTCGGCGCCGTCTACGACTGGCGCCGAGAGGTGCGCAGTCACGACCCGGCCTACATGCGCTGGTCGCAAGCAATATTCATTGCCTTCTTCAACGCCGGCCTCGCGTACCGCGCGGAGGCGCCGGTTAACTGGTGTCCCGGATGCGGCACGGTGCTCGCCAACGAGCAGGTCCTCGCCGACGGAACGTGTGAGCGTTCGGGCGACCTCGTCGAGCGAAGGAACCTCGAACAGTGGTTCTTCAAGATCACCAATTACGCCGAGGAACTCCTGAAGGACCTCGACACACTCGACTGGCCCGAGCGGATCAAGACCATGCAACGGAACTGGATCGGGCGAAGTGAAGGCGTGGAGTTCGACCTTCCGCTGGCGAGCGATGACTCCAAGGCGCTGCGCGTCTTCACCACGCGACCCGACACCGGCTTTGGCGTCACCTACGCCGTCATCGCACCCGAGCACCCGATGCTCGACGAACTGACCACCGACGAGCAGCGTGCCAACGTGCGGGCGTTGGTGGAGCGCGCGTCGTCGGAGAGTGAGATTGTTCGCACGGCCTCGACCGAAGGGGGAGCGGCGTTGGAGAAGCGTGGCGCCTTCACCGGGAGTTACGTCGTGAACCCCTTCAATGACGAGCAGGTGCCCGTGTACGTCGCCGACTACGTGCTTGGCACGTACGGCACCGGCGCGATCATGGCCGTACCGGGGGAGGACGAGCGAGACTACGCCTTCGCCGAGGTCTACGGACTGCCGATCGTGCGAACGATTCAACCGCCCGAAGGCTTCGAGGGTGGCGCGTACAGCGGCGACGGTGAGCACATCAACTCCGGCTTCATGGACGGTCATGAAATTACTGACGCGAAAGTATTGGCCACGGCGTTTCTCGTGGGCAAGGCCAACGGCCACGCCACCGTGAACTTCCGCCTACGCGACTGGCTCGTTTCGCGTCAACGGTTCTGGGGCTGTCCGATTCCGATGATCTACTGCTCTAATTGCGGCATCGTGCCGGTGCCCGACGACCAACTTCCGGTGCTCGCGCCCGACGACGTCGTGATGGATAAGACCGGTCAGTCACCACTGGCGACCCACGAGACGTTTCGCAACACCGTCTGCCCGGTCTGTGGCGCACCGGCGCAGCGCGAAACCGACACGATGGATACTTTCAACGACTCGTCGTGGTACTTCCTTCGTTACGCGGACCCGTGGACACCGGGCGTGGCGTTCGACCCGCAGGAAGCCGCGAAGTGGATGCCGGTCGACCAGTACGTCGGCGGCATTGAACACGCGATTCTTCACCTCATGTACGCGCGCTTCTATATGAAGGCTCTCGTGGACATTGGTTGGGCTCCCGGTCTGCCACGAGAACCCTTCACTCGACTTTTCTCGCAGGGCATGATTCGGCTCTCCGGATCCAAGATGTCCAAGTCCAAGGGCAACCTCGTCGCGCCGGAAGAGTACTTCGACACGATCGGGGCCGACAGCCTTCGCCTCTTCCACCTCTTCGCCGGTCCGCCGGCCGACGACTTCGACTGGACCGACCAGACCGACGAGATCATTGACGGATGCGGACGATTCCTCGATCGCTTTTACCGGCTGGCCAATGGTCACGAAGTGAACTACCACGAGGGCGTTGACGACACCGACGTCGCCGTGCGACAGGCCGTGCATCGCACCATCGTGCGAGTGACCGACGAATTCGAGAATTGGAGTCACAACATTGCGGTGGCCGCCGTCATGGAACTCCTCAACACGGTGTCCAAGTGGGCGCGCAGCGACCACGGCGCAGAAGTCTCCGTGCTCGATGAGGCGATCGACACCATGTTGAAGTTGATTGCGCCCATGGCTCCGCACCTCATGGCCGAGATGTGGGAATCGCGCCACCCGGATGAAAGTGGCGTTCACCAGCAACAATGGCCAGTTGCCGACGGGGAACTCTTGAAGCAGTCAACGGTCACGATGGTCATTCAGATCAACGGGAAGGTTCGTGCCCGCCTCGAAGTGCCGCCGGAGATCAGCATGGCCGACGCATCGACGGAGGCGTTGGAAGACGCCGTCATCAGTGCGGCGTTGGCCGGTGCCATACCCAAGCGCATTGTGTCGCGACCTCCTCGATTGGTGAACATCATCACCTGATGGCGAAGCATCCCCAGAAGGAGACCGAGACGACGGTCACAATCGAGGCGCCGCGCTTCGATCGGCCCGAGGTCGAGATTCGCGCGTCGTCGAGACGCAAGAAGACCGGCACGGCTCACTGGTCGGGGAGTCGCATCGTGGTCCAAATCCCCGCTCGCATTCGCGGTCGCGAACGAGTCACCTTCGTCGACGACCTCGTCGAGCGCCTCATGACGCAACGTCCGCAGAATGCCGGCGGCGACGCGTCGTTGGAGGAACGCGCTATGGAACTCGCCGAGGAGTACAACGACGGCGTGGTGCCGAATTCGGTGCGGTGGGTGAAGAACCAGCGGGCCCGGTGGGCATCGTGTTCACCGGCGTCGAGGGAGATCCGAATCTCCAGTCGACTTCGTCAGTGTCCGCAGTGGGTCATCGACGCCGTCCTCGTGCACGAATTGGCCCACCTCCAAGAAGTCGGCCACACGGCTCTCTTCAACGAGTTGGCCAATCGCTTTCCCCGCCAGGAGGAGAGCGCCTATTTCCTCGAGGGTTACGCGCTGGGCCTCGGTCTTCGAATCGAAGAGGGCGACATCGACGAAGCGCCGACGGACTAGCCGAGTCCCAACTGTGCCCGGATGTCTTCGGGCACGAAGTTGTTCTCGGTCGTGGTGTCAGCTTCCACCAGTTCCACCAACTTGTCGGCCACTTCCTTCGGGTCGCGTTGACCGGTCGTGACGAAGTCGCCGATGACACGGAATAGGTCAGCCTCGGAGCCGTTCAGTGACTGCTCGCCGAACCATTCCCACATCGAGTCGGTCATCCGGTCATTGAAGCCCGTCAAGTACGGTCCGGGGTTAATCAGCGTCACGTCGATGCCGAGTGGCGCGAGTTCGGCGCGCATGGCCTTGCCCATGGCCTCGAGCGCGTGCTTCGTCATTGAATAGGGACCGAAGGCCGGCGCGGAGAGCACGCCCGCAATTGACGACATGATGATGATTCGCCCGCTCTTCTTTGCGACCATCTTCTTCAGCACGGCCTGGGTGATGGCCATGGTCCCGAAGACGTTGACCTCGAAGAGATAGCGAACGCGTGCTAGCGGAATGTCGGCGATCGGGCCGGTCTGTCCGGCGCCGGCGTTGTCGATGAGTACGTCGACGTCCCACTGGTGGACCTTCTCGACGTCAGTGGTGGTGATGTCGAGCTTCTCGACCTGAAGTTGCGGGGCCTCGGCGCGAAGGGCGCTTGCCTGCTCCTCGGTTTCGGTGGTCGCGATGACGTGGTGGCCCCGTTCGGCCAGCTCCAGGGCGCAGAGTTTGCCAAAGCCCGAACCGGCGCCCGTGATCAGTACGTTCTTGCTCATGATCGCCACAGTACGCGACGACTAGGAGGTCTCTCCACGAAGGAACCTCTCAAGTTCGGCCGCCAGTTCGTCGCCACTCGGCAACTCCTCACTGAGCGAGATGCCCTCCTCTTGATCGGCGGCCGCTTCCAACTGTGCAACCATCGAGGTGTGATCGGGATTGTTCGTCACGAGGTCGTCAACTCGTTGACGGGCCTCGTCGGCCGACGCGCGAAGGTGACTGGCGTCGAGGGTGAGTCCGGCAATGCTCGCGAGGCCGTCGATGAGGGCCGCCGACGCCTGCGGGTACGGCATGGACGCCACGTAGTGGGGGACTCGTGCCCACAGGGTGACGATCTCCATGTCGACTTCGGCGAAGCCGAGCTCCAGCGCCGAACTGATGCCGGCCGGCACTTCGAGCTCGCCGGAAACCGTGCCCACGCGCGCGAGGAGGTGGGCGCTTGACGCAGGGGCCGTTCCGATGACGCGCACCGGTCGGGTGTGCGGCGTCGGAGCGGGGAAGGCGCCGAGGCCGACGACGAGTCGGACGTCGAAACGACCGGCGGCG
>DATCFS010000264.1:0-7699 GCA_036509375.1 Acidimicrobiales bacterium | reverse complement strand
AAGGCTGGCCTCTTTGGCCGCGTACGTGGCGAGGCTCGAGTTCGTGCCCGAGTGCGACCAAGCGGACCGCGACCGAAGCGCTCACGTCGTTCGGGCGGTCGAGAAGACCGTCCTCGCGCGGGCGCTGGGCGCACCGACAAGCCTCGCGCCCCTCGTGCAGAGGCCGAAAGCCCTCGCAAGGAACGAGAGAAGAGTGCGGGCGGGAATCGCCGGCCACAAGAAGGGGCGGTCAAAACTGCCCCCCGATCTGAAAAGAGTCCATTAAAGGAGGACACCATGGCTGAAGGAATTTCATTAGCCGAACAAGGGTCGATCGCTAAGGAGTTCCTCGTAGGTCTCCTGGCGTCGATGAACATTCAAGCGGAGATCTCGGTCAAGGAACTCGACGAGGAGACCGTTGAACTTTCCGTTAACGCGAATCCCCCGACAGAGCTCGGCGTTCTCGTTGGACCACGCGGTACGACCCTTCAGGCATTGCAAGAAGTCACTCGTACAGTGGTGCAGTCGAAGAGTCCGGCTCGCACTGACCGAATTTTGGTCGATGTTGCGCAGTACCGTGAACGACGCGTCGCTGCTCTCGGCCGATTCGCCCAGCAGGTGGCGGGCGAAGTCGTCGAAACGGGTGAAGAGCGCGCTCTAGAACCAATGTCGGCTGCTGATCGCAAGGCCGTGCACGACGCCCTTACGGAGAACGCTGATGTTGTCACTCGTTCAGAAGGGGACGACCCTCGCCGATTTGTGGTGGTCGCTCCGTCATAATTGACAAGTGAACAACGACTGGTTACCCCGCGTCCTCGAGGAATCGAGGACGCGGGGTTTTTTGGGCCCCAATGCCATTGAACCCCACTTCATTCACTCACTGGGTTTCGCACTCTGCTGGGAGGAATTGAGCCCCACTCCCCCGGACGCATTCTTGGATCTGGGCAGTGGCGGCGGTCTGCCCGGTCTCTATCTCTTGGACCGCTGGCGGTGCCGCGCTGTCTTCACTGATTCCATGATCAAAAGAGCGGCATTCCTCGAGGAAGTCTTGGCGTGGGAGAGTGCACCCATCAATGGTGAAGTCCTTACGGGTCGCGTGGAGGAGATCGCGAGATTTCCCGAGTTGGTGGGGGCATTTGACTTGGTCACTGCCCGGTCATTCGGGCCACCAGCCGTGACCGCCGAGTGCGGGGCACAATTTCTTAAGATTGGGGGAGTCCTCATAGTCTCTGAACCCCCCGATGATTCCGTTGAAGATCGCTGGAGTACCTCCGGGCTGGCCGTATTGGGCCTGAAAGCGGAGGGCCGGCGCCGCCACGGAGCGGCATATCAAGTTCTCACAAAGGTTCAGCCGACGCCGGCGGAGTATCCCCGCTCAATTGGAACTCCCCGAAAGAGACCACTGTTTTGATGTTTCACGTGAAACATCGCCAGGCGTTGGATCATCTCCGTTCGAGTAAAATAGGTAATACACTAGTGTAATTCGCCTTTTCAAATTGAGATTTGTTTCACGTGAAACATATCGACGCAGTGGGGATTAGATGTTTCACGTGAAACATCGGTACTTGACGAAATGGCGAAAAGCGAGTTGAATAGCAAGTGTTCGACGCGGTGTCGGGATACTCCTTAAGTCGGGAAGAGGCTCATGGCGGACGCCAACACAATGAAGATTTTCGCTGTAGCTAACCAAAAAGGTGGCGTAGGCAAGACAACGACTACCACCTCATTGGGCGCGGCCCTTGCGGAGCGGGACAAGCGAGTACTCATTGTGGACTTGGATCCTCAAGGAAACGCCACAACGGGGCTTGGCGTCGACGGACGCCAATTCGAGCGTTCCGTCTACGACGTTCTGCTCAACGATGTCCCGATGGTCGACATCGTTGAACCGACGGGGTACAACAACCTCTTCGTGGCGCCGGCCACTTTGGACTTGGCGGGCGTGGAACAAGAACTCACGTCCGTGATCTCTCGAGAACTTCGCCTTAAGCGGGCCCTCATGTCCGTCGAGGGGGATTTTGACTATATCTTCATTGACTGTCCCCCATCCCTTGGACTTATCACCATCAACGCGTTTGCCGCGGCCACCGACATCATGGTGCCGGTGCAGACTGAGTTCTACGCGTTGGAGGGATTGACCCAACTTCAAAGGATTGTCGATCTGGTCCAGAAGAATCTCAATCCCACGCTACGCATCACCAAGGTGGTACTCACCATGTACGACTCGCGGATAACGCTTTCCGGCGATGTAGCGAAAGAAGTGAAGCGTCACTTTGAGCACGAGCTCTGCCGTACCGTGATTCCACGAACAGTTCGCTTGGCGGAGGCGCCGTCCTTCGGACAACCGATCACCGTATTCGACCCAACATCCAAAGGCGCACAGGCATACCGCGCACTAGCAGAGGAGATCTTGAATGGCTAGAAAACCAGGTTTAGGAAAGGGCCTTGGAGCCCTCATCCCGGAGAACGAAGGGGGGGCGAGCGACGCTGCACCAAAGGCCGTGGAGGGCCCGCTTCGTACCGTGCCGGTGGCCTCCATTCGACCAAACCCGTTCCAGCCCCGCAAGGCAATCAATGATGACAGTCTGAAGGCCCTCGCGTCGTCAGTTCGAGAGCTCGGCATTCTTCAACCGATCATTGTTCGACCAGTTGAAGGCGAAGAGGGCCATTACGAGTTGATCGCGGGTGAGCGCCGTTGGCGTGCGGCGATCATGGCCGAATTGGAGTTCATGCCAGTGCTCGTCCAGGTCGATGTGAACGACCGATTGTCGTTGGAGCAGGCCGTGGTCGAGAACTTGCATCGTGTTGACCTTCATCCTCTTGAAGAGGCCGCCGCGTATCAACAGTTAATCGATGAGTTCGATCTCACGCACGAACAGGTTGCACAACGGGTGGGGAAGAGTCGAGCAAATATTACGAATACATTACGACTTTTACAGTTGGGCGAAACTGCCCAATCGGCGCTAGCGACGTCGCAGATAACGGCCGGTCACGCTCGTTCCCTCTTGGCGATCACTGACGCTAACGCGCAAACGACCATGGTGGCGCGAGTCATCAAGAACGAGATGTCAGTGCGAGCGACGGAAGAGGCCGTAAAGACGTTCCTCGAACCCAAGAGTGCGGTTGAAGCCGAGCCGATCAGCCGTCCCGGTCTTACCGCTCCACGGCTTCGTCCCGTTCCCGACGCCAGCGTGGCGGAACTCGAGCATCTGCTTGAGGATTACCTGGATACCCGTGTTCACGTCGATCTCAAAGGGCGCAATGGCCGGATAATCATTGACTTTGCGGACCTTGACGACCTCGAACGGATCTACATCGCTATCTCGAATCCGAAGTAGGTCTCAACTCTCAACTTAAACCTCATGTTGAAGTTATCCCCAACTTGTGGATGAAGTTGTGGGTTATTCAGGTTTTGCGTTAAACAAAGGGGTTTCGCCGGTCAAATCCCTATGTTTCGAGTGTAATTTCAGCCCTGCCTGTGGATAACTTCGACCAAAATGCCCGAAATCACACGCGCGAGCTCCGCGAGCGTCTCCTCGGAGGTCTGTTCGTGTTCCACGTGCAACGTCAGCATCTTGGTTTCTCTGAGAATTGGCAACGCCATGCCCGTTACCTCAACCCTTGGTAGATGTTGAGATCTGGCGGAGGCCGAGGCGATCTGGCTGGCCAACTCCTCACCCCGTCGAGAGTGAGATCGGTAACTCGCCCAATAGTGGAGATGCACCCCGTCGATGTGCTTGAGGGTTTGCAGTGAGAGTACGAATGATGCCGCGTGATCGTTCGCGTACGTAGCGACGATGTCGGGCGTGTCGTCGTCGAGCACGGTCACACTCATTGCGTCGGCGCACGCCCGCGCGAGTAGATGTACCAAGGGACTCGTGCCACAGAGGACGAGGGGTCCGGTCGGAGTCTCGTGAAAACCTGCGAGGTCGCGCGCTTCGGTGACGAGACTGCGCTTCGAGTGTCGAGGTGACGTGAGGCGCACGAGTTCCGAGAGTGTGGACCGCGTGAGTGTGCCGCTGACGTCCATTGCGCAGTTGCGTTGAAAATCGGACAGGGCCGCTTCGGTGAGGGGACCGAAAATGCCATCGATTCGCCCGGGATTGAAGCCGAACTGCGCGAGGCGCACCTGTAAGTCGGCGACGTCGTCACCGCGTTGCGCAGGGTTCGTCGAGAACAGTAAACGATCGCCGAGTCGCCACCCGGCCTCGATGATTCTCTCCCAGGTGGTGGCATCAACGTCACCGCTGAGGGGGAGTCCACGGTTCCGTTGAAACGCTTCGACTATTACGGCCGTTGCGTCGCCGAACGTTTCACGGTCGTCGCTCGAGGTGACGAGACCGAGTGAGGCGAGGCGCTCGTGGAGTTCGCGTACACGAGGTCCCGTGTCGCCGAGGTGGAGCGAAATGAAGTTCAGTGTTTCGAACTACAGGTTCGCGGAGATCTCTTGGAGCATTGCGCCCTTGGGCTTGGCACCGACCAAACGGGCCACGACTTCGCCGTCCTTGAAGAGCAGCAGCGTCGGGATACTCATCACGGAGAACTTGGTCGCGGTCGCGACGTTGAGGTCCACGTCAAGTTTGCCAATGGTGAACTTGTCAGATTGCTCGACGGCCAACTCCTCGAGGATCGGCGCGATCATCTTGCACGGCCCACACCATTCGGCCCAGAAGTCAACGAGAATCGGCTTTTCCGATGCGCCAACGACTTCGTCAAACGTTGCGTCAGTCAGGGTCGTGATCTGCTCGCTCATAACTACCTCCAAAGGTGACGCGGCGTGCGCCAGAGAGACCACTTTATCGGTTGGTACGTGTCTAGTGACCTTGTGCTTCGAGCCAACGTTCGGCGTCAATCGCCGCAATACAGCCCGAACCGGCCGAGGTGACGGCTTGGCGATACACGTGGTCTTGGACGTCGCCGGCGGCGAAGAGACCGTCCACATTGGTGAACGATCCCGGTCCGGTTCGCACGTACTCGTTCTCCTCAAGATCGACCTGACCGGCCACGAGGGTGGTGTTGGGCACGTGGCCAATTGCGACGAAGACACCGGTCACGTCGAGCACGCGCGCCTCGCCACTCACCGTGTCGCGCACGGCCAGTCCGCTCACTTTTTCTTCGCCGAGGACTTCGGCCACCTGCGTGTTCCACGCGAACGAGATCTTCTCGTGGGCGAGGGCGCGCTCCTGCATGATCTTCGACGCTCGGAGCGCGTCACGACGATGTACGACGGTGACACTCGAGGCGAAGCGCGTGAGGAAGAGCGCCTCTTCCATGGCCGAGTCGCCACCGCCAACGACCGCGATGTCCTGGCCGCGAAAGAAGAAACCGTCACAGGTCGCGCACGTCGAGAGACCGTGACTGAGGAGACGTTGCTCGCCAGGCACGTTCATCATCAGCGAGCGCGCGCCCGTCGCCAGGATGACGGTGTCGGCCGTGATGCTCGGCTCGTCGTCGTCGGTCAACCACGCGCGAAACGGCCGACTCGCGGTGTCGAGAATCTGCACCTTGTTGACGCGCAGATCGGCGCCGAAACGTAACGCCTGCGCGCGCATGTTGGCCATCAGTTCGGGACCCGATATCGCTTCGGGAAAGCCGGGATAGTTCTCGACGTCCGTCGTGAGCATGAGTTGGCCACCGGGCTGATCGGTCGTCGACGAGGGCTCGCCCTCGATGACGATTGGGTTCAACTGGGCGCGAGCGGTGTAGATCGCGGCGGTGAGCCCGGCCGGACCGGAGCCCACGATCAAGACACGAGTATGTTCCGGCATTACTTCCTCAGGTTGACTGGGCGTCGACGGCGCCAGATAAACATACCCGCGAGGATTGCGATCGCCCCGACCGAGAGATACGTGATGTACTCATGCCCGGCGAAGAGATAGACGTTGGCGAAACGGATCACGCCGATGAGCAAGACCGTAACCAGCACGAGGGCCGCCATCACGATGATGAAACCGTAGGCGATGACCCGTCCGGCGAGGAATAGTGGGCGCAGAACCTTGTCGTGGACGACGTCCAGTGCGTGGTCGAACTGACGAAGTACCTTGTCGACGAAGTCGCCGTCGTGTGGTCTACTCGCGTCAGCCATATAAAGAACTTACCGGTCCGAGCGACGCCTACGCCTCGATCCAACAGAGTCCGATGATCCCCGGCCCGCCGTGGGTGCCCACGACCGGTCCCATGTCGGTCACGATGATCGGATTGTCGGTCACGACGTCGGCGACGAGGGCCTCCAGTGCTTTCACTTCGCTCGAGGCGCCGTGGACGAGTGCGAGGCGCCGAAGGGGCGCGTGACCCTTGGTGACGGTGGCGATGGTGACGAGGGCCTTGGCCCGGGTTCGCTGTCGTCCGGCCTCGGCGACGACGCCATCTTTCAGTTCGAGGATCGGTTTGATCGAAAGCACTTGACCCAGAAGGGCTCGGGCGCCCCCGACACGCCCGCCCTTGATGAGGTGTTCGAGCGTGTCGAGCATTGCGACGACGCCGACCTTGGTGACGAGTGACTCGGCGTGAAGGACGAGCAATTCAAGGCTGACGCCGGTCGCGGCGACTTCGGCGACGTCAATCACCAACAGGCCCTGGGCCATCGAGACGGCCTTCGAGTCCACGACGCGCACGTCGATCGCACCGGCGACTGCCTCGGCGCCGAGGGTCGCCGACTGGTGCGTGGCCGACAACAGTGCCGACAACGTAATGACGACGACCCCGTCGCACCCGTCAGCTTTCGCGCGTTCGTACGCCGCTTGGAAGGCACCGGGTGACGGAGCGGCCGTCTCGGGAAGGGTCTTGCTCGCTTTGCACTTGGCCCAGAACGCTTCGGGCGTCAAGTCGACGCGGTCGGTGAACTCCTCGTCACCGAAGCGGATGCTGAGTGACACAATGTCGATGTTGAGACGACGCGCGATCTCTTCTGGAATGTCACACGCACTGTCGGTTACGACGCGAATCCGAGCCATGGCCCCCCTTGAACTAGTTAAGCCTGACATCATTTTGACCAACGCGCCTCACGCGACGTTGTTGCAGCATGACCACGACGGTGTAGGCGACGAGGCCGAGTACCGCGGCGAAGAGAAATCGCGCAATTAATCCCAATCCGTGGTCCCACGTCGGTGCGGCGTAGGCGAACGCCATGACGAGTGCCGCCGCCAACGAGGCGTAGAGACTGCGGCGAACGTGTCGCGACCAGATCTCGGCGTTGATGAAGACATCGTGGCGTCGCAGTGCGTAGAGCGCAAAAATCGCGGCCGCACTGTAGGCAATCGAGACGCTCGCCGTTAGTCCCGCGATGGAGTGACGCCCGAGGGCGAAACAGAGCACGACCGTGAGACCGTTCTGCAAGAAGTAGAGGTAGAAGACCTCGCGGGCGCGCTGCATGGACTGCAACCCGCGCACGCAGAGCTGGAAGATTGTGAATCCGGGCAACCCGGCCGCGAGGACCGCGAGTACCGTGCCGGCCGCGATCGTGTGACGGGCGTTCACGTGGTTCAAGAGAATCGCCGCGATGGGCTGGGCGAGCACGAGCAGCACCAGCGTGCAGGGGATGATGATGACCAGCGATTGTCGAAGACCGAAACGCAACCGCGTCGTGAGCCCCGCGTAGTCCTTCGCCGTCGAGAGCCCCGCGAGTTGTGGCGTCAGTACACCGAGCACGGAGACCACGACGACGGCGTAGGGCATCTGCATAAACGACCATCCGTACGTGTAGGCGCTCACGGGGCCGTTGCCG
>DATCFS010000263.1:0-7263 GCA_036509375.1 Acidimicrobiales bacterium | reverse complement strand
CGAAACCTCGCACGGTCGGCAGGAGTCCCGCCACGACGAACTGTCCACCAACCCATACCGACGCCGCGAGGACGTGCAGGGAGAGTCGAAGGATCGTGGTCCAATCGGCGAGCTGCGGTCGGTCGACGAGCGCGGCGGCGGCGTGCATCTACTTGCCCTGCCAGTTCGGCTCGCGCTTCTCGGCGAAGGCAATCGCACCTTCTAGAGCGTCAGCACTCTGGCCGATTGTGCCGAAGGCCTCACTATTGAGTGTCCACGATTCGGCTTCGGAGAGTTCGCGCGACCTCTTCATGACGTCCTTCGATGTTCGCACCGCCATCGGTGCGTTCTTCGCAATGCGCTCGGCGAGCGCGACCGCTTCATCGAGGACTCGCTCACCGGGAACGACGCGGTTGACGAGCCCCAGTTCGTAGGCGCGATCGGCGTCGATGGGGTCGGCCGTGAGGGCCATCTCGTAGGCGACGGCGAGGGGAATGCGCTTGGGGAGGCGAATCAGTCCGCCACCGCCCGCGATGAGCCCCCGTGAAGCTTCGGGGATGCCGAACTTCGCGTGCTCGGCGGCCACGACCATGTCACAACTGATGAGGATCTCAAAGCCGCCGGCGAGCGCCGAGCCGTTCGCCGCCGCGATGATGGGTTTAGGAAAGTCTCGCTGCGTGATGCCGCCAAATCCCTTGTCGGTGATGGGGAACTCGCCGGCGGCGAAGGCCTTTAAGTCCATGCCGGCGGAGAAGGCCTTCGTGTCGGCGCCGGTGAGGACGACGACCCACACGTCGTCGTTCGTCTCGCAGTCGTCGAGCGCGTCACTGAGTGCAATCGCGGTCGCGCGGTTGATGGCGTTGCGCGCTTCGGGACGATTGATCGTCAGGATCTCGACGTGCCCACGTCGCTCGCGAAGTATTTCGTCAGCCATGGCTCTCCTTCGAATGGCCCCGGGGGGCAACAACGTGACGATAGTTGAGTTCCCACGTAGGAGGGCGTGCGAAACTGGTGCGGTGGAGAGACGACCTCGATTGTTTGTCACGCTCGAGGGCTACGCGGTCGAGGGTGGATTCGACGGACCTCACCAACCGTCCACGTGTTATCGCCCGACCATCGCTCTCGGTCGTCACGACGGTCCCGGCGACGCCGAGGGTCTCTGGCACGAGTACGAAGCGGTGCTGGACCTCGTCCCCGGTCTCGGTTTCGACGGCGTGCGTCTGAGCGTCGAATGGGCGCGCGTCGAACCTCGGCGCGGTGAGGTGGACGAGTCCGCGCTCGCGCGCTACGCCGCCGTCGCGCGCCACGCACGCGCACTCGACCTCGGGGTCACGATCGTGCTCGTCGACACGGCGTGGCCGGCGTGGCTCGGACTGGAGGCCTGGCTTTTGCCGTGGGTTACCCCACTCGTCATTGCGCAGGCACGCCGAGTGGTCGCCGCGCTCGGCGACGTCGCCACCGGCGTGATGCCCTTCGCCGACGCCGAACGCTTTGTGAGCGCTGGATTCATTGACGCGACGATGCCGCCGTGGCGAACCGACGCGGCAACCGACGCGGCGTTCGCCACCAAGCAGGTGAAGGCCATCGTCACGGCGCTGGCCGCCGACGACGTCGTGGGACCTCGAACGGTCGGCGTCGTACGAACGATTCCCCTCAACCTTTCACTCTCCGCGATCGCGTCGGCGCGTTCGAGTGGCTCTGAATGTGACGAACTACATTTCCGCTCCCTCGTGAGGGGCCGTGGTCCGACCGCGGCGCCGGCGGGACTACTCGAGAAGAGCAAGGGCGAGTGGCACCCTCGGATCTCGGACGACCTACGCGCGGTCCTCGCCTGAATCGCTCTCGACGTCAGTGGTCGCTGCCTCTTCGTTGGCCTCACGACGCTTCTTCACGAAGTGGAAGACGACGAAGAACAACACCATCGTGATCAAGACAGCGAGACCGACCCAACTGGCGTATTTTTCGATTTTCGTGAGTGCCGTACCGGCGAAGTAACCAAGCAACGAGAACGCGACGCCCCAGATGAGGCCACCGAGGGCGTTCGCAATGAGGAACCGGCGGTAGTTCATTTTGCTCATCCCGGCGAGCCCGGGCATCACGGCGCGAAGGAATGCCGTGAACCGTCCAATGAAGACGTAGACCGGTCCCCGTCGTCGGAGTCCCTCGAGTGCCCGGTCGAGCGCCGATCGTCGCCGTCGAAGAACCGGCAGTTTCATTAAGCCCTCGCCGTAGCGGTGACCAATGAAGTACCCAACGGAATCGCCAATGATCGCGGCCGTCACCACCAACACACAGACCACGCCAATATTGACGTGCCCCTGACTCGCCACGACACCGGCGACCAGCACGGCCGTCTCACCGGGAAGAAAGAACCCAATGAAGAGCGCCGCTTCGCCAAAGACGAGAATCGTGACCAGCACGTAGACGAGCGTCGTCGGCAGCGAGTGGATCTCGTTGAGGAGGTACGAAACAATCGAGGCAGTCATCACTCTGCCAGTCTCCTAGATAATTGTTCATTAAGAGGGCGCTTCTCGCGGTTTGGGGCCGATCGGGTCTGTGGCACGATGGTTCCATGCCGGCAACGACCAGACCGATTCGTCGCAGCCGCACGCGTGAGCGTCGATTGCCCTTTTACGCACCGGTTCGGGCGTGGACCTTGGCCGAATGGGCCCTGGTGCCGCTACGCATCTTTCTCGGGGTGACCTTCACCTTCGCCGGTCTCCAGAAACTGGCCAATCCCAACTTCTTTCGCGCCCTCAGTCCGATCTCAATCCAGGCGCAACTCATTGCGTCGTCCCACACCAGCCCCATCAAATTCATTCTGACCCACCTGATTCCCTACGCCAAACCCATTGGCATCGTGATCTCGCTCTCGGAGTTGGCGATTGGCATCGGCGTGCTCTTGGGTCTCTGGACGCGAATTGCGGCGATTGGTGGCGCGATCCTTTCGCTCAGTCTGTTCTTGACGGTCAGTTTCCACGCCGCGCCCTACTTCACCGGTGCCGATATCGTCTTCTTCTTCGCGTGGCTCCCCATCATTGTGGCCGGTGGTGGTTCGCGACTTTCACTGGACGCGTGGATTGCGCGCCGCGTCGCCCGACAAGAAGGCGTTGCCCCTCCCGATCTGGTGTCGATTCCCTTTGCGACGGTGCAAACAATCTGTGGCAACTATCGCAAGGGCGCGTGCTCGGCGCGCAAGGGACTGGCCTGTGACGCCGCGGTCTGTCCGGTGTTGCTCGGCGAACGCGCCCCCCTGGCGACGCGCGTCGCGATCGACTCGGTTGACCGACGAACGGTGGTGGTGGGCGGTTCGATCGCTGCGGGCGTCGGGGTGGCGGCCCTCCTACTGGGCGGTGCGGCCGTTGAAACCGGCAAGTTGATCAACGGCGCACCGAAACCGAAGAACGCGTCAGCGAATCTCGGCGGCGGGGGAGTGGCGGGCACTCCGACGACGACCGCGCCGGCCGGCACCGGGACGACGCCCGGCACGCTGCTCGGCGCGGCCAAGGAGGTGCCGAACGGCCACGCCGGAACCTTCACCATTCCTTCGACGGGCGATCCCGGCATCGTCGTCAACGTGCAAGGAACTTTTTTCGCCTACGACGCCATCTGTCCGCACGCCGGCTGTGCCGTGGGCTACGCCCCTTCGAACAATCTGTTGGTCTGCCCCTGTCACGGTTCGGAGTTCCAAGTTTCGACCGGCGCGCTGATCGCGGGACCGTCACCGCACGGGTTGACGAAGCTCAAAATCGTCGAAGGGGCTAACGGTAACCTCTACTTGCAATGAGTGAGGATCGCCGCCGCGTACTGGTCATCGAGGACGATTACGACCTGGCACGGGCCGTCGCGGACCTCCTCTCGGACGATGGCTTCGACGTCGAGCAACGACACGACGGCGATACGGGGTTCGCCGAGGGCCTGACGGGGTCGTACGAAGCGATCGTCCTCGACCTCATGTTGCCCAAACGCAACGGATTTAGTGTCTGCCAAGACCTACGAAGCGCTGGCGTCGACACGCCACTGCTGATGTTGACCGCGAAGGAGGGCGAACTCGACGAGGTGGAGGGCCTAGAGGTCGGGGCCGATGACTTTCTGCGCAAGCCCTTCGAGAACTCGATTTTGCTCGCGCGGTTGCACGCACTGCTTCGCCGCCACGAACGGGGTCGTCCCCAGCGCATCGTGGTTGGTCCAATCTCCCTCGACCCTCTCCGACGTACCGTCCTCGCGCGAGAGCGCGAGGTCACCCTCACGCCGAGAGAGTTCGCGCTGCTCGAATTCCTCATGACCCACGTCAATGAATCACTCGCGAAGAGTGAGATTCTTCTGGCGGTGTGGGGAAGTGCGTTCGACGGTGATCCCAACATCGTTGAGGTCTACATTGGCTACCTTCGTCGCAAGCTCGACGTGGCGCCCAACAAGTCGGTCATTCAAACCGTGCGAGGCGTTGGCTACAGCATTCGCGAACACTGATGGCCATCAAGCGTCAGCTCTCAATTCGAGCGCGCTTGACGTTGATCTTCGTTCTGGCGATCGCGCTCATTCTCTCCTTCACCGGCGTGGCGCTCGTCAATCTCGTTCATCATTCGCTCGAGACTGACGCCATCAACCAGATTCAGGGCGAGATGATTCGGACCCAGGACCGTTTCGCGGCCGCCAAGAAGCCGGACTACGCACGGGTGTCACTCGCCATGAACGGTGACGTCGTCATTCAGGTGACCAATCTCCAGGGCACCAAGGTGTGGGCCGCGAGCTCCGCGATCGCCAACGCGCCGATTCTGGCTCATCAGGTCGCCGACCCCACAACCGCCAACGGTCTGGCCGTGAAGATGGTCGATTCGCCGCTCACGAGGTCCACACTGGGCGAGATCAGTTCCGGTCAAGTGGGCACGATCTTCACGAAACGCGGACCCGGTCTGGTCTTCGGATTCGTCTACGGCGAGGGGATTTCGCACAGCGTCGACGTGCTGCTCGCCAGTCTCCTGGTTTCATTCCCTCTCCTCTTGCTCATGTCCGGCGGACTTATTTGGCTCGGCATGGGTCTCGCGCTCGCCCCCGTGGAGTCAATCCGACGCCGAGTGGACGCGATTGCCGCATCCGATCTCACCCAACGCGTTCCGCCCACCGGCGGGGACGACGAAATTGCCCGGATGGCGAGAACCGTGAACGCCATGCTCGATCGACTCGAGGCGTCGTCACAGTTTGAACAGGAGTTCGTCTCCAACGCGAGTCACGAGCTGCGAAGTCCGCTCACGACGCTGCTCGCCACGACGGAGCGCGCGGCCAGCGACCCCACGAGCGCCAACTGGCCCCAGGTCGGCGAGATCGTCATGCGCGAGGGCCGACGACTCGAGACGCTGATCGACGATCTCGCGTGGCTCGCCCGCCACGACGAACATCGCGAGAGCGCCAGTGTGGACGTTGATCTGGACGACCTGCTCTTCGAGGAGGGGCAACGTGTTCGACTTCTCACGCACTTGACCGTCGACACGACGTCCGTGCACCCGACCAGGGTGACCGGCGACGCCGCCATGATGAAGCGGATGATTCGCAACGTCGTCGACAACGCCACGCGCTACGCGACGCACGAGTTGCGCCTCGGCTCGCACTACGACGGCGTCGAGGCCGTCGTGACCGTCACTGACGACGGCGATGGGATCGACGTGAGTCAGAGCGCTCGATTTTTCGATCGATTCGTTCGTTCCGATCCCGCGAGGGCCCGCCAGTCAGGGGGTACCGGCCTCGGTTTGGCGATCGTCACCGAGATCGTGACCCGCCACGGGGGATCGGCCCGCTTCATTGCCGTGGAGAGCGGCACCACGATTGAACTGCGGGTCCGACGTGACGGGCAGAGTACGGGCAGTTCGTCGAACTGACGGAGCCACGTCGCGCGTAAAGTCAGCGGTATGGACACTGCCACCCTCGCCGACGTCACCGCCGACTCAACCCAGACACTGGGCATGTCGTTTTACTTTGATCCGCTCACCGGTGCACGGGCGAAGGAAAACGGTCTCAACATCTTTCAGTTCTACGGGCTCGGTCGCGGCGGCACGCTCGGGGACGTGGACGTGGAGACGGTTCAAGAGGCCTTCACCTTCTTTCACCCGAGGGCCATAGGCCGTCTCTGGACCGACGCACGCGTGAAGGCCGATCCCGTCGCGGTCGCCGCCAACTACGTCCAGGCGGCCTACGAGTTCGCCGACCGCACGTTCGGTGCCGTCGACGTCGACGTCTTGACGAACTACGCCGCCGCGGCCCACAAGGTCGCGTCGTCGGTTGAGAGTGGCCGCCACCACCTCGTCGACGGATACAAGCAGTACGACGTTCCAACGAATCCGGTGCACGCCGCCTACCTCGGGGCGATTCTCATGCGCGAGTTACGCGGCTGCCTGCACATCGACGCCGTCAATACTGTTGGACTCTCCGTGGCCGAAGCCTGCTACCTCCAGGACCCCGCGGTATTCCAGATGCACGGCTTCGTCGAGGATGAGACTCCGACCATCACGCCGGAGGCGCAGGAGAAGAAGAAGCGGGCCGAGGCTCTCACGTCGACAATGATGGCCGACTGCTTCGGTGCGTTGCGTGACGACGAGCGTCAACACCTCGCCGACGGTGCCGCCGCCATGTACGAAGCGCTGAAAGATCCCGTCGCCGTCGCCAACTAGGTGAGTACGGGCCCGACTCCACCTCGATCACGGAGTCTGTTGCCATGGGCGCTCGTCGCATCGGTGCTCGTTGAATTCGTGTGGACGCTCCATCTCGGTTTCTCACTTTCCAATAACTACCGCGCTCAGCACTGGACGATTGTCTGGGTCGGACTCGACGTTGCCGAGATGACGATGTTGGCCGTGACCCTGTGGGCGCTGTGGCGTCAGCGCGCCATCGTCGTGGTCCTGGCCAGCTTCACGGGTGCGCTGTTCTTGTTCGACGGGTGGTTCGACATCGTGACCGACCAGCATCGTGACCTCACCCGAAGCGTGCTGCTCGCAGTCTTCTGGGAGGTGCCGTGGGCCCTTATCTTGCTCTGGATTGCGCGACGCGAATTAACGAGGATTTCGAGATCCGGAGAAGTCAGTCGTACGTGACGCCCTCAACGCCGAGGAGGTAACGCTTCACCGTGTCACCCCCGCCGTACCCGCCCAGTCCGTTGGTCGCCACGACCCGGTGACAGGGTACGACCACCGGCCAGGGATTGGCGTGGTTGGCGTTGCCGACGGCGCGATGGGCCCGCGGACGGTTGACCGACGCTGCGACCTCGCCGTACGTGCGGACCTGGCCGAAGGGGAT
>DATCFS010000262.1:0-2773 GCA_036509375.1 Acidimicrobiales bacterium | reverse complement strand
TTCAGCGGCCGCGCTGATCGCCGGCCTCGTCGGAGTCGCCACCGCGACCGACGGCGGCGGATCAATTCGGATCCCCGCATCACTCTGCGGGTTGGTGGGCATCAAGCCGACCAACGGCGTAATTGGACGTTGGCCGGCTCCCGATTGGATTGACTATTCGACCGACGGCCCCTTCGCAACCGCCTCCGACGACCTCCGGGTTCTGCTCACGGTCATGGCCGGACCGGTCGCGGGTGACCCCAGCGCACCGACGAGTGCGTTCATTGAACACATGGTGCGATGGGACGACCGGCCGTTCACACTCATCGCCGCCGAACGAACGTCGCCGCTCGGTCCGTTACCGAAGGACGTCCAACGGTCATTCCACGACGCGACGGAGGCCTTCGCCGACCTCATGAAGGCGAACGTTCAATGGCGAGAACCCGAGGGCTTCTTCGCCGACGGTGATCCCGACCTGGATTGGTTCACCGTGACGACGGCCGAACACGTGGCGTCACTTGGACGGCCCTGGGTGGAAGAACACATGAACGAATTCCACGTCTCGACGCAGGAGTTCTTGACGACGGGACTTCACGTGTCGGCTGAGGAGTACCTCGCGGCGCGACGTCGTCGCTACTCGTACGTGCGAACACTGGATGACCTGCTCGCTGACGGAGGGCTCCTCCTCACGCCCACGGTAGCCAGTTCCGGCTGGTTGGCCGACGGACGACTGAGTGACGACGTCTCGGTGCACGGACTTCCCCCCGAGGTCTACTCAACGGCACTGCAGAATGTCACCGGCCATCCCGCGCTGAGCTTGCCCTTCGGTTCACTCTCGACCGGCCTGCCCTTCGGACTGCAAGTAACGGCCGAACACTTCCACGACTTTCGGTTGCTCGATATCGCCGATCGCTTTGAAGCGGCATTCCCCTGGCCGAGGTCGGCTCCCGGTTACGAGTCACTCGCCACCGTGCTGGATGCGTAAAACCCCCGTCTGAAATTCTTACGCTCTCCTTCGAAACATGTGAATCCGTGGCTCATGAGGGGGAAGGGGGCCGTCATCACAACTGGGGGCCAATTTTTCCTCGACATTCGGTAGGTTCCTGACTTCGAGCACCTGATCTATGTCAAACTCCACGGAGCACGATCACCACTCCGAGTTTCACTAGACCACGCAACTCACCAATTGGAGAAGCGCTTTGCCCATGTTCCGTCGCACCCGAATGGCAGTGAACGCACTGTTCGTCGGCACCATCTTGGTTGGTGCCGTGTCGTTGCCCGTGGGAGCGACGGGCATTCTGCCCCCTTCAAACCCGCAAACGAATTTGCAGCCAACGCCTAATTTTCTCGCGAGTGGCAACTGTCGCGCGAACGGATCGGCAACACCGTGCGTCAACCCGTGCGTACAGGTCGTCGGCACCGGTAGCGGTGCGCGCGTCGTCTTTCCCGCCTACAGTGGAGCCGCGACGTGCTCCGCGTACATCGCGCGCGCCATCAACACGGCGCGCGCCGATGAGCAACTCCCGTCGCTCGTCCTGCCTTCCAACTTCTACCGGCTGAGTGCGCAGGAACGGGTCTTCGTGATCGTTGACCTCGAACGAACGGCGCGCGGTCTGCCGCCCTATCTCGGCCTCAACCGCCAACTCCACTCCGCGGCCCAAGCGGCGGCCGTTCAAGGTGTCGACCCATCAATGGCCAAGAACTTTCGCGCCGGCCGCGACCCCGAGGACGTGCTCGGCATGGGCAGCACAATCGCGTCGGGTTACAACGCGCTCGAGGCCGACTACATCTGGATGTACGAAGACGGCTGGGGTGGCAGCCTGTCGGCCACACCGAATCTCGCGTGCACGTCGTTGTTCGCCGTTGGTTGCTGGGGTCACCGCGACCAACTCCTGGGTTACGACGGCACCTACAACGCCGGCGTCGGTCTCCACTGCACCACCTGCGAGATGGGAACGGGCTTCGCCATTGTGCGCGGGACGGGATCGTTCACGAGTCTGATTGAACTGCCCGCCGGGCCGCCGCCGCCCATGTACTTCACGTGGGCGCAGGACGTGCTGCCCTACCTGCCCGGATCAACGTCGTCGTAGCGACGACGTACTACTTCTTCTTGAAGCCGGCCGGACAGCGGGGGTTCACGCCTCGGACGTGGCGGACGATTTTGCCCTTCGCGCAGGTGATTGTTCGAATGACCGGTCGTGGTTGCGGATGCGTGGTCGTGGTCGTCGGTGGTGACGTGGTCGTCGCGAAGGCCGCCACCGCGCTCGACGAGACGCCTCCATTGTTGGCGACGACCGAGATGCCGTAGTCGGTGCCGACCGCGAGTCCATTGAACGTACACGTGTCGCTCGAC
Organism: Acidimicrobiales bacterium; assembly: GCA_036509375.1. Classification (GTDB taxonomy): domain Bacteria; phylum Actinomycetota; class Acidimicrobiia; order Acidimicrobiales; family RAAP-2; genus RAAP-2. The sequence goes on along the minus strand of DATCFS010000262.1, from coordinate 441 downwards.
GTGGAAAGTGTGAAGTTGGAAGGATCGTTGAAACCGTAGAGGAGGGTGCAGGTGTAACTCGTGGCGTTGACACTGGCGCTCCACGTGGCCGAAAGTGATCCGAGCCCTGGCGTCACCGTGAGATTGGTGGGAGCCGTTGCCGAGAAGTGGTATTCCACGATGTCGTTCGCTAACTCGTTGCCCGCGAAGAGGTTCCCGTACGCGTCAGTGGCCAATTGGGTTGCGGTTCCCAAGTTTGATTGAAACGTCGTCACCGTTCCGCCCACCGGAATCTCATCGATAGTTCCGCCGAAGTAGGTGTCGAAGAAGACGTTACCGGTGCGGTCAACCGCGATACCCCAGAGGTTGGCCCCGTAGCCCGACGCCAGCGTGCTCTGAGTACCATTCGTAGCGATCTTGACCACGAGTCCGGAGTTGTAGACGGTTGCGTACACGTTGCCC
>DATCFS010000261.1:0-9101 GCA_036509375.1 Acidimicrobiales bacterium | reverse complement strand
GGTGAGTCGATGATCTCCGCGCCCCACGCGAGCAACAGTTGGCGCCGTTCCGGCGAGACGTTGGACGGCAAGACGACCTTTAAGTGATAACCACGCAGGCGGCAGACCATGGCGAGGGCAATGCCGGTATTTCCCGACGACGGCTCCATGAGTACCTGGTCGGGCTTGCCGGGAATCAGCAGTCCGTCGCGTTCCGCGGCGTCCACGAGCGAGAGCGCGATGCGGTCCTTCACCGAACCGGCTGGGTTTCGCCCTTCGAGCTTGGCGAGGATGGTGACGTTGGGCTTTGGTGAGAGTGCGCTCACGTCAACGATCGGCGTGCTCCCAATGAGGTCGAGCACCGATGCGTAGCGGGTCACTACAACGTGCCGCCGGCGACGGCGGGCAGCAACGTGATCTCGTCGCCGTTGGAAACCGGCGCGTCGACGCCACCGATGTAACGGACGTCGTCGTCGTTCACGTACACGTTTAAGAAGCGGTGAAGGGTGCCGTCGGCGTTCAGGAGTTGGCTCTTCACGTCGGGGTGCGACGTCGTCAAGTGGTCGAGGATCTCGCCGACCGTGTCGCCTTCGACCGCGACCGCGGTGTCGCCGCCCATGGCGGGACGAAGCACGGTGGGAATTCGAACTAGTGCCGTCATGACTCTTCTCTCGTCCTGTGTTGGTCAATTCCTGACCAACACAGTCGACATTACTAGCCAAGTGCGGGCGCGTGCCCGTCAGTCGGCCTCCGACGGCCGATAAAAGGTAATCAATTGAACCGCCGCACCACCCAAACCGAGGACCACACTGACCAAAAGATCCGTCCACGCCGACCAGTGCAGGATGTGCCAGGCGTAGTCCAGGGAGTAGCGGCCCGCGCCGAACGCGCTGGGCACGAGAGCCATGACGGCAACGGCCACGTTGTACTCCACTCCCTGACCCTTGTTGAAGTTGAAGAATCCGTTGGTCCGGTGGACCGTCACCACGGCCACCGTCATCAGCGAGATCAGTCCGGCCGACGCCACGGGGGTAAGTAGCCCCAGGGTCATCAGCACGCCCACGCCCAGTTCCGTCGAGGCCGCCAGGTGGGCGTTCAGTCGACCCGGTCGCACCCCAATCCCGTGGAACCAGCCGGCCGTACCTTCGATTTTGCCACCGCGAAAGTACTTCTGAAAGCCGTGGGCGAAGATCATCGGGCCGAGAAAGAGCCGCACTACGAGCAGGACGAGGCTGAAAACGGCGGGATAGCCGGTGGCGTAGTTCATCGCGTTGGAGAGCTCCATCGAGTTGAGGGCACCGCGAGCCTAAAGGGAGATCTCCTCTTCGGCGACTGCTCCGTCGACGATGCGGTAACTGCGAACGTCCGTAGGAAGGTCACGAAATGACACGAGCACGTAGTGCCACTCGGGGTCGGGTGCTTGACGTATGTCGGTGGGACTCGGGTGGGCCTCGGTACGGGTGTGCGAATGAAAGACGCCGAGGACTGAAAGTCCCTCATCGTCGGCCCGACGGTAGGTCCGCAGGAGCACGCGACTATCGATTTCGTACAGCTTGGCCGAGTGTGCGACGTTCGCACTCGGCACGATCTCGGTCACGGTTCCGTCGTGCGTGCCGAGCAGCAGACCGCAACCTTCGTCGGGAAGCGCGCGGATACAGGTGGCGATTATCGCGTCGCGGTGCGCGGTACTCAGTCTCAACACGCGACCACCCTACCGACCGAGTGGCCACTCGTTCGACGAGCGTCAGTACGATTGCCGCATGGCCCGAGCCAAACAGATCCAGGAGAAGCGAGCCCAGAAGCGATTGGACGCAACGACGGGTGACCGCGTGGTCGCCACCAACCGCCGTGCCCGTTACGACTACGAGATCATCGAGACGCTCGAGTGCGGCATGATGCTCACCGGCTCCGAGGTGAAGTCCCTGCGCGAGGGCAAGGCCCAGATCGCCGAGAGCTACGCCCGCTTCGACGCTGGAGAACTGTGGCTCTACCAAATGCACGTCCCCCCGTGGCTCTACGCGAACGGCTTCGGGAGCCACGATCCCGACCGACGACGCAAACTCCTCGCCCACCGACACCAACTCGACCAGTGGCAGCACGAAACCCAGACCGAGCCGCTCACGATGGTGCCGCTCAAGGTGTACTTCAAGGATGGTCGAGCCAAGGTCGAACTCGCCCTCGCGAAGGGAAAGAAATCCCAAGATCGCCGCCAGGCAATCGCGAAGCGCGACGCCGACCGCGACATTGCGCGCGCCGTACGTGAGACCGAAAAGTACAACTACTAACCGTTGCACCGCCGCTCGACCTCGCCGATCTCGCCGACCACATAATGCGCTCGCGCGGTAGACTGGTTGCTCAACCAAATTGGTTGGTATTGAACGAGGGGATGAACGGTTTCGACAAAGGTCGTCGAAGTGAAAGAAGCGAGCCGTGGTCTCCGGAACCACGTTAAAGAGCCGGAAACAATAAATAAACGCCAAGCCTTCGCTTGCGCTTGCTGCTTAGGTAGCAACATCCGCCTAGACCCAGCCCTGCGGTCTAGATATCGGGTGTCATGAAGTGGGGCTTACCGACAGCACTCGTTAGTGGTGGCGCCGGGACAATTTAGCTAACTAAGGAACGTCATCGGCGCTAGCAGTAGTGACGCTCCCAACAATCTTCTGTTAGCTGCGCTCGGAGAATGTTCACGGAGAAGCCTTTGAACCGGGGTTCGAATCCCCGCATCTCCACGAAAAGCGGCCCGCACTCATCATGTGGGCCGCTTCTCATTTTCGTCGCGACGAATCGTTACGACCGAGTGTTGTTCGCTACGCGCTCGTGGGCACTTGCTTCACGCCGATGATATTGCCCTCGGTGTCACGCACTTTCGCCACGAGTAGTCCGGCGCCCACGTCTTTGGGTTCCTGCACGATTTGCGCGCCGGTCGCGCTCAGGGCAGCGAGCGTCGCGGTGATGTCCGCGACGTCGTAGTAGGGCTCCGGTCCGTCCATTCCTTGACTACGCCCATTGGGGACGAGGCCAATCTCAGAACCGTCAACCGAGAAGCCCACGTAATAGGGCGAATCGACGTGCGGCTCCGCCTCGAACAGGGCCGCAAACGTCGCCTTGGCCTTGTCGACGTCCTGTACGGGGTAGAGCACTGTCTTCATATGAATTGTCACGGCTTCTCCTCATGTCACGTTTGCTCACGTTAACTGGTCAATACGTATGACCCCGGGGCCGAGGAGAATGTGACACGTGGATAGTGAAGATTCGCTCAGCGAACTGTTCGAAAGGGATCGACCACACCTGCGAGCCGTCGCCTACCGCATTCTTGGCAATACCGCCGATGTTGACGACGCCCTACAAGAGTCGTGGATTCGACTCTCGAATGCGACGACCGACGACATTGAAAATCTTACCGGTTGGCTCACCACCGTTGTCTCACGAGTGTGTCTCAACACGCTTCGAACACGACAACGCCACTCGGCGAGGTCCCTCGACGATTCGCCCATCGACGCTCAGTTCACCGATCTCTTAGCGGTGACGCCCGAAGAGCAAGCCGTGCTCGCCGACTCCATGGGACGCGCCTTACTCGTCGTGCTCGAAATGCTGTCGCCGGCCGAACGAATTTCCTTCGTGCTGCACGACATGTTTTCCGTCTCGTTCGAGGCGATCGCCGAGATACTCGGAAAGTCCACCGACGCCTGTCGTCAGCTCGCGAGTCGAGCCCGTCGTCGCGTGCGCTCGGCCGATGACCCGAATGCGGACCCACAACGCCAACGAGAAGTGGTCGTTGCCTTCCTCGCTGCGTCCAAAAGCGGTGACTTCGAGTCGCTCCTGGCCCTACTCAGCCCCGACGCCCAGCTCGTGGCCGATGCCGCGGCGATCGCGATTGGCGCACCGGCGCGAAGGGATGGCGCGTTCGACGTCGCGACGCGCTTCGCCGGAGGTGCCCAAGCCGCGAGAGTCGCCCTACTTGACGGTATGGCGGGACTCGTGTGGGCGCATGGCGGTAAACCCAAGGTGGCATTCGACTTCACGGTGATCGACGGCGTCGTCGTGAAGATCGAGATGATTGCGGACGAGGACGTGCTGAACGAAGTCGATATTGAGTATCCCCGTCGGGAGCGAGGTCAGCAACCAGACAATCCGATCGTCACCTGAACACGCCGGTCAATTTCGATTTCGGGCCGTCGTCGTGACCCGTTGGCCTACGTTGGCGCACCGGATAACTGGAACAGTGAGCCACTACTGTCTTCGACATGACCCAGCGCACGAGCCCACCATTTCGCGCCGACCACGTCGGCAGTCTCCTTCGCCCGCCCGACGTTCTCGACGCGCGGCGCAATTTTGCGGACGGTCGGGTAAGTGCCGAAGCCCTCGCCGAGATCGAAGACCAGGCCATTCGCGACGCCGTCGCCATGCAAGAAGAGTTGGGATTCCAAGCGGCGACCGACGGCGAGTTCCGTCGAACGTCGTGGCACATGGACTTCATTTATCAATTGGGTGGGATCACCAAGACCGACGAGCAGTTGCAAGTCGCCTTCAAAAATGCCGAGGGATCGACATCGTTCACGTCGGCCGCCCTCAAGGTCGCGGACAAGGTTCGCTTGGATGACACGATTTTCGCTGACGCCTTCACCTTCTTGAAGTCAGTGACGACAACGGCCGTTCCCAAATTGACCATCCCTTCGCCGAGCATGGTGCACTACCGCGGAGGTGTGGCGGCGATTGACCCCGCCGTCTACGGGACGGCCGACGAGTTCTGGGACGACCTGAGCGCTGCCTACGCCGAAGAGATCCGACGTTTGGGCGCGCTCGGTTGCACCTACCTGCAGTTGGACGACACGTCGCTCGCGTACCTCAATGACCCCGCACAGCGCCAGATGATCGCTGATCGAGGTGACGACGCCGATCATCAGCACCTGCGTTACATCAAGCAGATCAACACCGCGTTAGAAGGTCGACCAGAAGGGATGTCGGTGACGACCCATTCGTGCCGCGGGAATTTTCAGTCGTACTGGGCGGCCGAGGGTGGCTACGACTTCGTGGCGGAGGCGCTCTTCAGCGAACTCAACGTCGACGGATTCTTCCTCGAGTACGACGATGCCCGTTCGGGCGGCTTCGAACCGCTTCGCTTTGTACCCAAGGGGAAGATGGTGGTCCTCGGGCTCGTCACCACGAAACGCGGAGCACTCGAGAAGAAGGACGATCTCAAACGTCGAATTGATGAAGCGGCGACGTTTGTGCCCTTGGATCAACTTTGTCTCTCTCCGCAGTGCGGGTTCTCTTCGACGGTCGAGGGCAACAGTCTCACCGTTGACGAAGAGATCGCCAAACTCCGGCTCGTCGTGGAAACGGCGGCCGAGGTCTGGGGCTGATTCTGCACTCAACAAGGTACTGAGACCGGTATGCCGAACGCGGTCTTCGGCAGTTGCACGCAGTTGTTCACCGTGAACTTCGTGTTGAGGCCCATCTCGACGAGCGTCGTGAACTCCACCTTTCCACCCTGCCCCGCGAGGAAGGCCGGCTTGCGGCGAAGTGTCTCGTGATAGACCTTCGCCGCTGCGACCACGTCGGCGCCGGACACGGCGCGACCGTTCGCTGCCGCTGCGGCAATCGCCCTATTGCTGACTGCCAGAGCGCCGGCGCGACTATCCCAGAGTCCTTGGGCTTGGTGCGGGCAGGGAATGACCTTCGGTGTGCCGCCTACCGTGGCAGGGAAGTTCACACAGGTGTCGGTGAAGCCCTTGGACCCAAAGAAGAGGACGAGACGCGCGTAGCCGAACACGTCACCCAGGTTGATTATCGGATCGAGACTCGCGGTATTCACGGTGCTAATGCCGGCTGCGTTGCTGACGTCAGCCGCCGTGACTACGTGTGATGGGTTGTCGTGCTTCGCAGTCGCCACGGCGTAGTCCGCGATGCGCAGCGCAACTGACGAAGAGGTCGAGGCACCGACGGGGCCGCCCACGCTAAAAAGCACCGCCGCGGTCACCGCCGGAACCAAGACGCGAGAGAGACGGAGCCAGAAGTGCCGTCGCGGTCTTGTCATCGTGTTCTCCTCAGTGCGTTGTGCCTTCCATCCTCCTTCATAGTGACGAGATAGTCGAACGAACGCCAGACCTTCGCGTTTGACTACGTAACGAGCACCGCAACGACCAACAAAGGACAATTGCAGGTCGACTCTGTTCCCTCTCCAGTGGTTGCATTTCAACCATGTCGCTCGTGTGTCAAGGTAGAACGAGGAGAATAATGGACGATCATCGAAATACCCACGGTGATTCACCGGAGCGAAACGGTTCACCGCATTCGCATCACGTCCATTCGGTCGATCATTCCTCGGACCAACGGCTGCTCGGGTTGGCACTCGCGATCATCGTAAGTTTCATGATTGGCGAAGTGACCGTCGGGCTCATCGCGCATTCGTTGACGTTGCTCGCCGACGCCGGACACATGCTGACTGACGCTGGCGCGTTGGCACTCTCCATTTGGGTCATTCGCTTAGGGCTACGTCCCGTGTCCGCCCAGTGGACTTTCGGCTTCAAACGAGCGGAAATCTTGTCGGCCGCGACGAACGGCATTACGTTGCTGCTGATTTCTGTCGTTATTGGCGCCGAAGCGGTTCTTCGCCTCGTTCACCCTCAACACGTTCACGGACCGGCGATGATTGTCGTTGCCGTGATTGGCATTGGTGTCAACGTGCTCGCCACACTGTTCGTTTCGAAAGCGAACCAGTCGAATCTCAACATCAAGGGGGTCATGGGCCATTTGCTCACTGATCTCTGGGCCTTCATCGGAACGTTCGCCGCGGGAGTACTCATCGTCACGACCGGCTATCGACGGGCGGACCCGATTGTGTCGCTGTTGGTCGTCCTCTTGATGGTGCGTACGTCGTGGTCGCTCCTGAAGGACTCCGGACGAGTCCTCTTAGAAGCGGCTCCGCCGGGCATAGATCTCACCGAGGTCCGTGACCACTTCTTGTCGGTGGAGCACGTGATCGGCATCCACGATCTGCACGCGTGGGTCGTGATGACGAGTCTTCCGGCGCTTTCGGCGCACGTTGTCATTGATGACGACTGTTTCGCCAACGGATTGGCACCGAAGATCCTGGATCAACTCCAGAGTTGTCTCGCGGGACACTTCGATTTGCGGCATTCGACTTTCCAACTCGAACCCGGCGAGCATGCTGGTCATGAAGATACCTCCCACTAATTGATTCGCTAGTTTGCGGAGCTGACCGAGACATTGCCCGACACGGTCTTGGCGTTGATGGCCACCGCGTCGCCATCGCTCGGGTCGCCCTTCGTCGAATCGAGAGGCATCGTGGACGTCAGGCGACCCGAGATTGACGTGGCGTCGACGTCGACGTCGAGTCCACGAGCAACGGCGATGGCCACGTTGCCCGACACAGTTCGGATCGAGATTTCCGATGGCACCTCGACCTCCAACTTGACGTCGCCCGATGCGGTGCGAATCTTGGTTGTCGTCCCAGCGCTCGCGCAACGAACGTTGCCCGAGGCGCTGTGACACGTCAAACTCTCGCGCACGGCCGCAGTCTTGACGTCGCCCGAGGCAGTCTTCATCTCGAGGACGCCCACTTCGTCAGCGACCGAGACATTGCCCGATGCGCTGGTGACGCTGGCCTTGGCGAGTGAGCCAATGATTTCGGTGTCACCCGAGGCCGTTGTCACTTCCACACTCGAGCCTTCCGGAAGTGCGATGTGCACGTCGGGGTCGGAGCCTCCGAACTCGAACCATGAGTTGCGCCTGATCACGGCCTTGAATCCCCCCATGGTGTTGTGGTGCTCGTGGGACTTCGATCGCACGTCGAGCGTACCTTTGCTCGCGACGAACGTGATCTCGGCCTCGTCGAGCAAATGCTGATGTGATGGGTCACGCACACTGAGCGTGACTTCAATGACGGAGCTGTCCGACGCACCGATGGTGACGTCACCGCTACTCGTAAAGACTTTCGCCGCAATAGCCCCGGAGGCTTCGAAGACCTCGTGTCGTTCCTGGTTTGCATTCACTTCGTCATCTCCCCCGCTCGCATCCGACCACTTGTCGGAATGGCAATGCTGTTACTTCACTTCGAAAGTGCTTACGCGCGACCTTTGCCGCGCAGTTGCCGCGAGCCGGGAGTCGACGAATCCGTTGGATCGCTGCGCACGGAACGCTCGAGCGTGCGCACGATCCACGAGTTAACCGATGATCCAACGTCGGTGGCGAGGTGTTCAATGTCCTCTTTCAGGCCGTCACTGAGACGAAGTGCGATTCGTGCCGAGTAGTCGGCCGGCGTCGGCGTGGGGGTGCTGGCGGTGCTGTCCACTGGCACCACGCGGGCCATTCGTACCTGGTCGCCCTCGAGGTTGAGCGTGAGGGCCGTGCCGTCGTGGAGGTTGAACTCTTGGATCACGTCATTCATGGCACTCAGAAAGTGGGTACGCAGCGACGGCTCCATGGCGGCACTCAATCGGTCCGCGATGGCGGCCGTCTCGGTACCACCCAGTTCACCAAGGGACTTGAAGTCCTGTCGGAGGCCTGCAATCAGTTCTGATATCAACATGATGTCAATGTAACATCATATTGATATCAGCGTCAAGTCATTTTTCAAATACCCTTGTAGGAGCTGATTTTTCTTCCTGGTCGCGGGCGGCTTTGAAGGTCAGAAGTGGCGCAACGATGGAGACCTCACCACTGCGAACGTCCGCCCGCCAACCCTGCCATACGAACGACGAGAGCGAGGTGAGGCCCTCGTCGAGCAGCCGTCGGGCCAGCACTCCCTTGGTCGCCTTGGCGTCGTGTCCGACGCTCACGCCTCTCGACTCGTCGACGAAATTGACCGTGATGATGGTGCACGTGCTGCGAAGCGCATCGAGATCAATGGCCGATTCGTGCTCCTTGGGAAGGAGATTCACGACCGTCGCCCGGCGAGTGTGCGCGGCCAGCACCGGCGTGAGCAGAGGGCGCCAGTACGTGGCCATCGTGCCCAGGTTTCCGACCCCAACGTTCATTTTGAGTCGAAAGTCCGCAATGCGGTCCTCCCCCGTCGTGATCCCGTAGATCGCCGAAGGGATCAGTACGCGTCGACGAAGCGGCAGTGCCAGCGTCGACGGATCGAAATGTGACCAGACGAC
>DATCFS010000260.1:0-6187 GCA_036509375.1 Acidimicrobiales bacterium | reverse complement strand
CCGTCACCGACGCGACGCCAACTCGAGCGTTCCATCCGCGCACTGTTGCCGAGCGACGAACAGATCAGCGAGATGGTGCCGGGGAAGAACACCGCGGTCTCGACGGCGGGCATCGGCGGCGTGCTGACCGGTTACATCTGGGGTCGATTCCGTGGCCGACAGGTGCGAAAGCGTAAAGCGTCGTGATCGTCAAGAGTTTCCTTCGACTGGTGACGGCGTCGACTCTCGCCAAAGCCTGGGCCAAGAAGTCACCGATGTGGTTGACCTTCGCCGTGGTCGTCTTGGTCATCCGTCTCTTCGACGATCGGGCGGCGAAGAAGCCAGCGGGCAAGACTGCCAAGTCGTGAGTTCAGCTGAGTTGAAGCTCGGTGAGCGCGTCATGCTCATCGACGCCAAGGACCGTCACTACCTGATCACGCTTCGCGCCGACGCGGCGTTCCACACCCACGCCGGCATCGTCCAGCACAATGACCTCATCGGCGCGCTCGAAGGCTCCCTCGTGCGGGGCAGCACCGAACGAAGCTTCCTCGTGCTTCGCCCGACGTTGTCCGACGTCGTCTTGAAGATGCCGCGCGGCGCGCAGGTCATCTACCCGAAGGACCTCGGCACGATTCTCATGCAGGCCGATATCGGGCCGGGCATGCGGGTCCTCGAAGCGGGCGTCGGTTCGGGCGCACTCTCGATGACGCTCCTTCGCGCCGGCGCCCTCATCACCGGCTACGAGATTCGCGAGGATTTTGCCCAACAGGCGATTAAGAACGTGCACGACATGTTGGGGACGGACGTTGCCTACGACGTGCAGATCCGCGACGTGACCGAAGGAATTGACGAAACCGACCTCGATCGGATCATTCTGGACATGCCCGAACCGTGGGACGTTGTCAAACACGCCGAGGGTGCGCTTCGCCCGGGGGGCATCCTGCTCAGTTATTTGCCCACGATCAACCAAACCCAGCTGCTGCGAGAGACCCTGCGACAGCATTCCTTCGGACTGGAAGAGACCGTCGAGATTTTGCGGCGAACGTGGCACATTGACGGGCGCTCAGTGCGACCGGATCACCGAATGGTGGCCCACACTGGTTTCTTGACGTCGGCGCGGCGACTGGTGCGCCGCGTGGAGAGTGACTAGTCGTTCTCGATGAAGATGCACTCGCCGGGGCACTCTTCAGAAGCTTCGGTCACGGCGTCTTCCATACCGGCCGGTACGACGGCGATACCTTCGGCCCCACCGGGTGTGCTCTTCACGTCGACGCCCTCTTTCACGTAGGCCAGGCCGTCGTCGAGCAGCGTGAATACCGAGGGGCAGATCTCTTCGCAGAGACCGTCGCCGGTGCACAAGTCCTGATCGATCCAAACCTTCATTTAACGGCCCTCCATGGCGTGTTGCGTCTTATAACACTAGCGGCCAAGGATTAACACTCGTGACTTCCGTTTACGCGCCGTACACGCCTAGGGTTGGTTCATGGACGGTTCCACGCCATCGAGAGACGCCGAGAACCGGCCGAACGACGACCAGATCGTCGTCAGCTCTCCGCGCGACACAACCCCCAGCGACGTCGACCAGGCCAACCGGCGCATTGAGATGCTCGAGGAGAAGTTGCTGGAGGCGCGGGGCCAGCTCGCCTCGACGAGGTCGAACAACGAGAAACTGACGATCACCATCCAGCAGACGCGCGATCAGATCGCGGCCCTGCGCGACGAGGTGGAGAAGTTGACGCAGCCTCCGGCGGTCTACGGCACCTTCATTGACTTCAACGAGGATGGCACCGTCGACATCTTCGCCAGTGGACGAAAGATGCGCGTCGCGCTGCACCCCGGTCTCGACCCCGGTCAGATCGACCGCGGCAACGAAGTGGTCCTCAACGAGTCCTTCACCGTCATCGGCGTTCGCGAATCGGACGGTCAGGGCGAAGTGGTCACCGTGAAGGAAGTGCTCGACGAACGTCGGGTCCTCGTCTACGGTCGCGCCGACGAAGAGCGGGTGGTCGAATTGGCCGATTCACTGACCGACACCAAACTGAGAAGTGGCGACCACCTCTTGCTCGATCTACGGTCCAACCTGCTCGTCGAGAAGTTGGCCCATCAAGAGGCCGAGGAGCTCGTCCTCGAAGAAGTACCCGACATCACCTACGCCGACGTCGGGGGACTCGATTCGCAGATCGAAGCGATCACCGACGCCGTGGAGTTGCCGTACCTGCACCGCGCGCTCTTCAACGACTACGACCTGCCCGCGCCGAAGGGCATCTTGCTCTACGGACCCCCGGGATGTGGCAAGACGTTGATCGCCAAGGCCGTGGCGAATTCCCTTTCGCAAAAAGTGGCCGAGTTGACGGGCAACCGTAACGTGCGCTCGTACTTCCTCAACATCAAGGGTCCCGAGTTACTCAACAAGTACGTGGGCGAGACGGAGCGACAGATTCGCGTGGTCTTCCAGCGAGCCCGGGAGAAGGCCGAAGAGGGCGTCCCGGTCATCATCTTCTTCGACGAGATGGACTCGCTCTTTCGCACCCGCGGCACCGGCATCAGTTCGGACATGGAGTCAACCATCGTGCCGCAACTTCTGGCCGAGATCGACGGCGTCGAGTCGCTGCGCGACGTCATCGTCATCGGCGCCACGAACCGCGAGGACCTGATTGACCCGGCGATCCTTCGCCCCGGTCGCCTCGACGTGAAGATCAAAATCGAGCGGCCCGACGAAGAGGCCGCGTCACAGATCTTTCAGCGCTACCTCCACAAGGACTTGCCGATAGACGAGGCGACCATTCGCGACCTGGGCGGGGGAGACCGCGCCAAGGCGATTCAGGTCATGGTCGAAGAGACGGTGACCGACATGTACCTCGTCACCGACGAGAACCGTTTTCTCGAGGTGACGTACCAGGGTGGCGACAAGGAGGTCCTGTACTTCAAGGACTTCGCGTCGGGTGCCATGATCGAGAACATTGTTCGTCGCGCGAAGAAACTGGCCGTGAAACGCGAGATCGCCGCGAAGGGTCGAGGACTTCGAGCGTCGGACCTCATTGAGTCAATCCGCCAGGAGTACCGCGAGAACGAAGACCTGCCCAACACGACCAACCCGGACGACTGGGCGAGGGTGTCGGGAAAGAAGGGCGAACGAATTATCTTCATTCGCACGCTCGTGAATCGCGAAGAGACCGACGTCAAGGGTGGTCGCTCGATTCAACACGTTGGCACTGGCCAGTACCTCTAGCGCGATGGCGGTGGCGAAGGTCCTCGGGATCGAGACCGAGTACGGCATCGCGGGCGGCCCTGACGCCGACCAGATTGTCGCCTCGTCGATCATCGTGAACGCCTACGCGCAACAAGGTCGCACGCGCATCAATTGGGATTTCGAGGGTGAGACGCCCGACATGGACGCGCGGGGACTGCCCGACCTCACGTCGTTCGCACCCATTGTCGAGACTCACCTCGCCAATACGGTCCTCACCAATGGCGCGCGACTCTACGTCGATCACGCCCACCCCGAATATTCGTCGCCCGAGTGTCGTACGCCCTTGGAGACCACGCTCTACGACGTCGCCGGTGAAGAGGTCATGCGCCGGGCGCTGCTCGTCGCCAACGAGATGGTCGAGCCCCATCAGGTGATCACGCTCTACAAGAACAATTCGGACGGCAAGGGCAACTCCTACGGCACGCACGAGAACTATTTGGTGAGTCGCGACGTCGAATTTGCCGCCATCGTACGCGCGATGGTGCCCCATTTCGTGTCGCGCCAGATCATCATCGGGGCCGGCAAGGTCGGCGCGGAGACCGAAGCCGGCGTGGACCACGCCCCGGCCTTCCAGTTGAGCCAGCGCGCCGAGTTCTTCGAAGAGGTCGTTGGCCTCGAGACCACCCTCAAGCGACCAATTATTAATACCCGCGACGAACCACACAGTGACGCGGAGCGGTTCCGACGGCTACACGTCATCATTGGCGACGCCAATATGAGCCAGACCGCGACGTTCGTGAAACTGGGGTCGACGGCCCTCCTGCTCGCGGCGCTCGAGGACCGCGGGCTCTCCGGTTTTCCGAGTATGCCGCGCTATCCCGTGAGTGCGGTGCGCAGTTTCGCGCTCGACACCACATTGGACGTGGCGGTCGCGTGCGAGGACGAAACCTCTCGCACGGCGTGGGACTTTCAAGATCAGCTCTGGACGCTCGCGAGTGAGTACGTGGCCACCCGCGGCGGTGACGCGGTGGCCGGAGCCGACGAGGTCGCACTGATTCTGACGCAGTGGCGCGAGATGCTCGATGGCGTGCGCGACGATCAGGACGCCGTGTCCGACCGCGTTGACTGGGTTGACAAATTGCGAGTCGTGAACGGCTACCGTGACCGCTACGACTTGGCCAACGATGACGCCCGACTACACGCCATCGACCTGCAATATCACGACTTACGCGCGGAGAAGTCGTTGGCGCAACGCGTGGGACTTCGACAACTCCACACGGACGAGGTCGTTCGTGAAGCCGTTCACAACCCACCCACGACGACGCGGGCCTACTTTCGGGGTCAGTGCGTCGCGCGCTACCCCGACGAGATTGTCGCCGCCAACTGGGATTCAGTGGTCTTCGATCTCGGTGAGGGGCCACTGCAACGGGTGCCAATGTTGGATCCGTTGAGGGGTACCCAAGAACTCACCGAAGAGTTGCTAGAAACGAGTGCGACGGCACAAGCGCTTCTCGAAGCACTAGACAGGTAGAACAAACGTATGAGTGAACAAGAGCGAATCCAGAAGCAGCGCACTGAGCGCACGAGCGAGCCGGCCGCGGACGTGTCCGTCGACGCGACGAAGGGCGACCAATTGAAGGCCGACCTGGACGACCTGCTCGACGAGATCGACGAAGTGCTCGAAGAGAACGCCGAAGAGTTTGTTCGGAACTACGTTCAAAAGGGTGGGGAATAGCGGATGGGTTTGCCGCTGTTCAGCGCCCACGACGATCCCGGGCCGTCCTTTTTTTCGTACGCGCAGTCGGCCGGACTTACACCACGGCACCATTCCGATGGCGCACTCTCGGCCCACGCGACGACGGTCATCGCCGTTCGTTACGTCGGCGGTGTCGTCATGGTGGGGGACCGCCAGGCGACGAGTAACTACATCGCCAGTCGCGACGTGAGAAAGATCGAGCCGGCCGATCGCTTCACCGCCATTGCCATTTCCGGCACCGCCGCGCGGGGCATCGAGTTCATCAAGATGGCGCAGTTGTCCTTCGAGCACTACGAGAAGATGACCGACACCGCCCTCAGCCTCGAGGGGAAGGCCAACTATCTGTCGCCCATCATCCAGCGAAACAACCTCTCGTCGCCACTGTTCGTGCTGCCCCTGCTCGCCGGTTGGGACACCAGCCACGGCGTCGGAAGAATCTTCGAGTACGACGGAGCGGGCGGCTGTTACGAGCGCTTCGATTTCTCCACCATCGGGTCGGGCACTCCCTTCGCCGAGAGCACGCTTCGTCTCGGGTTCAGCGTCGACCTCACCCGTGACCAGGCACTGGAACTGGGCGCCCTGGCCATCTACGAAGCGGGCGACAACGATCCCTCGACCGGGGGGCCGGATTTCGTGCGCGGCATCTTCCCGATGATGGTCACCATCTCGGGTGAGGGATTCCAAGAACTCGAATTTGACGACGTGGCGGACCGATTTCGAGTCATCAACGAACGACGGACCCAGTCGGGTGGACGGGCGGAAGGGTCGCTGCGATGAGCAACTACTTCTACGTCGCCCCGGAACAACTCATACGCGACCGCGCGGAGTTCGCTCAGAAGGGCATCGCTCGTGGCCGATCGATTGTCGGCGCGATTTACGACACCGGTGTCGTGATGGTCGCCGAGAACCCCTCCGCGTCGCTCTTCAAGATCTCCGAGATCTACGACCGCATCGCCTTCGCCGGCGTGGGCAAGTACAACGAGTTCGACCGCCTCCGCGAGGCGGGCATCCGCTGGGCCGACGGCACCGGCTTCACCTATTCGCGCGGCGACGTGGACGCGCGAGCGTTGGCGAACTACTACGCCCAGCACCTCGGTGACATGTTCACGGAGGGGCAAAAACCGCTCGAAGTGGAGATCCTCGTCGCCCAACTGGGCAATCGAATCCGACCGACCAAGCTCTACCGCATCGCCTACGAGGGCACCATTTCTGACGAGCCGAGGTTCGCGGTGCTCGGTGGTGACGCCGAGACGATCAAGACG
>DATCFS010000259.1:0-2885 GCA_036509375.1 Acidimicrobiales bacterium | reverse complement strand
GTCTTTGTTTTCATTGACTTGTATTCGTTGCCCTACGACCCGTCGGATGAGCGAACTTGAATTTTCTTGGGCGCGACGTACCTCGCGACGCACGAAGGGTGAATTCCGAGCGGCGTCGCCTCAGGAAATCCTGGACGACTTCAATCGCGAACGACGCCGAATCGTGTGAACAACAAGGTAGATCGCGAGCACGACGCCGAAGATCGCGTGCCACCGAACGCGAGTGGGGTGTCCCAGCGCAACATCAACGAACCCCGAGGTCAACATCGCCACCGTGAGGGCGAGCAGCAGTGCGTCGGAGAGGGCCAGACGTCCGGCCCGACGATGGAGCGTCGATACTCGGGCGAGCCGTCGAGCGAGAGCGGTTGAGATTCGCCGACGCTGGACGAGATGTGTGCCGACGAAGAAGAGGAACACCAGACCCACGATGATATGGGTGCTCAACACGAACTCGAAGACGAGCGAGATGACCAACGTGACGATGAGCGCGAGGTGCACCCACCATCGCCGGGTCGTCACGGAAGCGTTCGCCATTGCACGATTATCGCGACAACGTGGCGGACGCGGTATTGGTGACTTCCCTACTACCAACCCTTAGAAGCCACCACTTCGTAAGGGTTAAAGGTCGCCCTAGGGGACAATGAGCATGCGGACGGTGTCGGTAATTTGCGCTCCGCCTTCGGTCGATCCGGCCATGATCACCACGGGGTCACCGGTCTTCGCCAGTCCCGAGTGCTTCAAACGGGTGATCGCCACGTCACAGAGTTCGTCAATGTCCTGGGCTGGGGAGACGTAGATCTCCTGGACGCCCCACGACGCACGGAGTTGACGCGCGGTGGCGTCGCTCGGCGTGATGGCGACAATTGGCATCGGTGGGCGGAACCGGGAGATAGCCCGGGCCGTCATGCCGGAACGGGTGCAGGCAACAATCGCCACGGCCCTTTCTTCCATCGCGGCCCTCCAGGCGGCGCCGGTAATGGCGGCAGTGATCCGCGTCGAGCGGGTACCGGCGCCGATCTGCTGAACGCCCAGACTCGCGCCCCATCCTTCGTAGTCGAAGTACTCCTCAGCGCGACGTACGATTCGGTCCATCGTGGTCACGACGGCAACGGGGTCATCGCCAATGGCGGTCTCGCCACTGAGCATCACCGCACTGGCGCCGTCTAAGACGGCATTGGCGACGTCAGTCACCTCCGCGCGCGTCGGCACTTGGGCGTGCGTCATTGACTCAAGCATTTGGGTCGCCACGACGACCGGCCGGGCGTAGCGAACACCGTGACGCACGATCTCCTTTTGGAGATGGGGCACCTCTTCGAGGGGCATGCGAACGCCGAGGTCACCGCGAGCGACCATGATGGCGTCCGAGACCGCAATGATCTCGTCGAGGTTCTCAACACCCTCGCCGGTTTCGATCTTGGCCATCAACATCACGTCGTCGCGCGACAACGCCGTACGAACGGACACCATGTCGAACGCCGAGCGGACGAAGGATACGGCGAGAATCTCGAACTGCTCGTAGCGCAGGGCTTCGAGCCGTTCGCGGTCGTCGTCGGTCGGGAGGCGATCGTTCAACAACGACGAGGGCAACGACAGACCGGGTTTGCCCATCACCGTGCCCCCGGAGGTCACGATCGCCTTGGTGACGGTGCCGGGTTGCTCCACCAGTAACGAGACGCCACCGTCACCAATGTGAATCCGGTTGCCGGCCTCGAGTTGCGTCAAGACGTGCAGGCGTTCGACGACGATCCGCTGCGCAGTCGACGTCTCGTCAAAACCTTCGGCCAATTCGATCTGGTCACCGACGCTGAGCGTGACGGGGCTCGTTCCAAATGAGCCCGCACGGATCTTCGGTCCGGGAATGTCGACCATGATCGCGAGGTCGGGAACCAACGCGCGAACACGTCGAAGCCGCTCAATTCCAGAGGGAATGTCGCCGTGGGCGAACGAGAGTCGAAAGACGTCGACGCCCGCTTCCGCCAGCTGGATAAGGACGTCGTCGCTGTCAGAAGACGGCCCGATGGTGGCTACGATTCGCGTGCGTCGCACGTGGATTCCCTTCATTGCTTTGGTCAAGTCTAAATGATGAGAAAAGTGCCTTTGATCACAGTTCACGCGCCGTTCACGCCACGACGAACGCGTTAAGGACTCTGGTTACGCACCGGTACGACGACGTCGGACCCGTCCACGTCGACGACGCGAAGTTTCATTCCGTAGCGCACCGCGAGCTCGTCACTTCGGATGACCTGGGCCGACACGCCGTCGAGCACGACCTCGCCGCTGTCGAGCAGGACCAATCGATCGGCGAACTGGCCGGCCAACGTGAGGTCGTGCAACGTGGCGATAACGGTCAAATTGCACTCGGCCACCTCGCTCTTCAACAACTCGAGGAGATCCATTTGGTGGCGCAGATCGAGTCCGGTGGTTGGTTCGTCGAGCACGATCACCATCGTCGACTGCGCAAGCGCGCGTCCGAGTACCATGCGTTGGCGTTCGCCACCGGACAACGTGAAGACGTCGCGGTCGCGAAAGTCGCCGAGCGACATGCGGTCCAGCACCGACTCGACAACGCGCTTGTCGCCGGCACTCGCCGAATGAAAGAGTCCGTGATAGGGAACGCGACCGAGCGCCACGTAGTCGTAGACCGACATGCCACTTGGAATCACGGGGTGTTGGGGAACGAGGGCAATGGTGCGAGCTCGTTCGCGTTCATTCATCGCGGTCAGCGACGATCCCGAGATCGACACCGATCCCGACGACGGGCGACGAAGGCCGGCAATCGCCTCGACGAGCGTGGTCTTGCCCGCGCCATTCGGACCTACGACCGTGCACCACGACCCGGCCGCGATCTCGATCGTGACGTTACGCACGAGAGCCTTCGAGCCGAC
>DATCFS010000258.1:0-3554 GCA_036509375.1 Acidimicrobiales bacterium | reverse complement strand
TGGCTCGGACCTTGAGGCGATGGCGACCTCGATCGCCATCAACGACAAGTTCTGGCCCTTGACCGCCAAAATAGACCGCTCGCTGGGAGCTGTGATGCTTGGGCAGTTCCGGTACCTCGTCAATTGATTCGCC
This sequence comes from Acidimicrobiales bacterium, assembly GCA_036509375.1. Classification (GTDB taxonomy): domain Bacteria; phylum Actinomycetota; class Acidimicrobiia; order Acidimicrobiales; family RAAP-2; genus RAAP-2. The sequence goes on along the minus strand of DATCFS010000258.1, from coordinate 3,421 downwards.
GGGTCTGAGACGCCAGTAGCTTCCCGGTGTGAGATCTTCGGGCTCAATTGGTTCGGGACCTGAGAACTGGGCGATAAGAGGATCATCGTACGATTCGGGTCGGACTTGAGAAGGTCCTTCTCGCTCATTCCTCACTTCGCCGAACATACCAAACGGAGATTTCCACTCTGTGGCAGTCGTCGGCAAGCGAACCGTATCGTCTTCCCGCTCGCCATTCGGGCATACTGCGGGCATATAACGGGCATGTAGCAGCGGTAAACTGCGGTTACTCGTGGTCACTGTTGGTCACTCGCGGTTACACCAAAACCCTTGTAAATAAAGGGTTTTGGGGTGGTTTTCCAGAGCACCCCCAACGGGATTCGAACCCGTGCCGCCACCTTGAAAGGGTGGTGTCCTAGGCCGCTAGACGATGGGGGCCTGTACTGCATTTCACCTGGTACTGCGTTGGTGGTCGGGCTGCCGGGATTTGAACCCGGGACCTCTGCGTCCCGAACGCAGCGCGCTACCAAGCTGCGCTACAGCCCGCAGCGAGTTACCTCGCAGCCTGAGAATCCTACACGGCGCCCAGACCGTGCACCAACGGCTACATGACCGAGGGAAGTTCGGGTTCGGCGGGCTTGTGGTACTCGATCACGATCTCGCTGATGCGCCGCTTTTCAACGGACTGCACCCGAAAGGTCCAGTCCGCGTACGTGTAGGTGGTACCCGCGGCCGGTATTTCGCCGGCGAGGTCCAACACGAAACCGGCGATGGTCACGTATTCACCCTCGGGGATCGCGACACCGATCGCCTCTTCGACCTCGTCGACGTGGGTCTGACCATCGACGAGCCAGCGGTCTTGACGAATGAGGACGATGCCCGGTTCTTCGTCTTCGTCGAATTCGTCGTTGAGGTCACCAACGAGTTGCTCCAAGATGTCGCGTATTGAGACCACGCCCGCCACGCCGCCATGTTCGTCGAGGACGAGCGCGAACGTTCGACGTTGGTCGCGCATTTCACTCAGGCTCTCGAGGAGGTCCATTGTCTCGGGCAACATGAACGGTCGACGAATCTTTCGGGCAATCTCGGTGGACGTGGGTAACGAGACGCCGATCGCACGCTTGGCCGTCGTACTGCGGAAGAGGTCGTTGACGAAGAGAACACCCTGTACTTCGTCGAGGTCACCGTTCACGACGGGAAAACAGGAGTGACCGGTGTCGCGGATCGCCTCGGCCATGGCCTCGGGGGTAACCGGGGTCTGAAGGAAGGCCACGTCGGTGCGTGGGGTCATGACGTCGCGAAGCTCTAATTGACTCAACTGGTCGACGCGGGCGTGAATGGCAATCGCCTCGGGCGATGGTGGTCGCATCTCTTCTCGACCAATCATTCGCTTTCGGAGTCGAGACAGTCCCGACGAGGGGGGCTGACGGTCGCTCATTGAGCGTCGGTGCCCCCGACGCGGACGGTCGCCGGGCGAAGTGACTCGTCTTCGTACTCTTCGCCGCGCAGGAGTGCCCGCACGGCGCTGCGCACCCGCTGGGGGTCGAGCGGTTTCACGAGGAATCCCTCGGCACCACTGCGTCGAGCCAAAAAGACGTCCGGTCGCCGGTCGAGGAGCATCAGGACCGACACGGGATCGGCGGCGCCGTAGGACTCTTCGTGGCGCAGTTCCATGCAGATCGCCATGCCACCCATGGAGCCAATTTGGAGGTCGACGATGACCAAATCGACGTCCCCGGCCTCAACGCGGGCAATGACGTCGGGTCCGTTCGCCACCTCTTCAATGACGAGATCGGGCCCCTCGAGCATCGTTCGCAGCTCGCGACGCAGGGAAGCGAGGTCGCTCGCCAAAAGAACTGTTGCCATATCGAGAATCGTAGCGGAGCCACGAAACGGCTCCCGAGGACCGATTTCGGGAGCACAAAGTTCGTCTTGCTCCATTGGCGGCGAGTGGTTATCCTGCGTTTCTAGGTCTAACCGGGGGGGATGACTTATGGCGATAACGCCTTTGGATTGGACGGACGCGGCGGCGTGTCGCGATAGTGAGGGCGCCCTCTTTTATCCATCGGATAGCGCCGAACGCAAAGAGGACCGGCTGGAACGAGAACTCATCGCGAAGCGAATCTGCGCGAGCTGCGGCGTGCGCGAGGAGTGCCTGGAAGCGGCGTTGGCGCGACACGAGTCCTACGGCATTTGGGGCGGCCTCAATGAGTTCGAGCGCCGGGGACTACTGCGTACGTGATCGCGTCCAACCGAGTTGGATGGGGCTGACTCTCGTCAGCACAATGAGCAGTGCGAACGTTATTACGTGCACGCTGGTGCAATAAAGACAGATGTGGTTAATGATGATGAGTTCGGCGTAGACCAGCCAGAGCACGAAGCCCATCGACGCAATGGTGATGACGAAACGTGCAACGTGGAGCCAGTACCACCTCGCGCGCCAACCCCAGGGGGAGTTGAGCGCCGTCAGGACAACGTAGGTAACAAGTCCGAGAATCGCCACCGGAATACCCAAGAAGTACGCCTGGGCCGACGTGGTGACCGCGGCACAGTCAATGGTGCCGGTTCCCGAACAGACGAGTGCTTGAGGCTCGAAGTGCGTAATGGTCAGGTAGATCGAAACTGCCAGTCCGAGCAAGCTCAGCGCGTAGGTCGTAATGACCGCCCACTTCGCGACCGGCTCGGCCGTGCGGGTCACTTAAGTCCCATGACCTTCTTCGCGGCCATGACGCCCGAACTCGAACAGACGTTGCCGGGCTGATTGTTGGTGAGGGTGCAGAGCGCTGCCGTTTGGTAGTTCGCCGAGGCAATGATCGCCGCGGTGACGGGACTGGTGGGATCGCTCAGACCGGCGGCGATGGCGCTGCGCGTGAGTCCGGCAAGTGTCGCCGGTGTGTAACTGGCGCCCGAGATGAGGAATTTGTTGCCCATCGTGATGAAGGGAATCGACAAGTCCTGCGACGCGGTAATGCCATGTATGTATTTCGACGTGTCGTACTTCTTGAAGATGGCTTCTTCGGCGGCCGTGGGTTTTTGGAGGGGAGAGTAGTTGCCAATGGTGGAGTCGTACACATTGTTCAACTCTTCGATCGTCTTCAACACGACATATTTCGACGTGAACGTGGTCTTCAAGAAGGTGAAGGTCGGCGTTCCGGGATAGACCTCGCCCGAGAGTGTCGAACTCTCCATGTTGCCGAGTCCCTTGAACGTCCCGAACCGGGAGAGCGCGACGATGGTGGCCCAGCGTTGTGCGGCGCAGAAGGGGCAGTACTCGGCGCCGAGATAGAACACTTCGGGCAACTTGGCCCCGGTGCTCGACGTACCGAACAACTCGGGCTGACCCTTCAGGATCTGGGGAGGAGTGACCGGAACGACGGTCGACGTGACACCCACCGTGTTGAAGACCGACGAATTTATCTTGGTGACCTGTGCGACGAGCGTC
>DATCFS010000257.1:0-5945 GCA_036509375.1 Acidimicrobiales bacterium | reverse complement strand
CGGCGCGGGACTGGATCTACCGATCGCGTCGCGCCGACTCGCCAAAGCCGGCGTCGTTGGTTTCGAATGGGCGGTCGGCGTGCCGGGGACCTTCGGCGGCGCGGTCGCGATGAACGCGGGCGGACACGGTTCGGACATGAGGGCGTCGGTCGAGGCCGTTGAGGTCTGGCGTGACGGCGTGATGCGCACGTGGGGGCGCGACGAGTTGGGACTCGACTACCGCACGAGCGCTCTCGGGCGACGCGACATCGTGACGCGGGTGCGCCTCGTGTTGGCGAAGGGCGACGTCAACGAGGCGCAGGAACGAATTCGCGACATCGTTCGTTGGCGCCGTGAACACCAGCCCGGTGGCGCCAACGCCGGGAGTGCCTTTCGCAATCCCGAGGGCGACTACGCCGGACGACTCATCGACGAGGCCGGCTGCCGGGGTCAGCGCTGGGGCAGCGCCGTCGTGAGCGAGAAGCACGCGAACTTCATCATCGCCGACGCGGGCGGGCGAGCGAACGACGTATTCGAACTGCTGCGCACGGTGCGCGAGCGCGTCTTTGACGTATCGGGCGTGACACTCGAAAGTGAGCACCGATTCCTCGGGTTCGAAGGAATCGCGTGAATCCGCGTCGCCGCGAAGGCCGCAAGGAACGCACCGACCGGCCCTCGCGTCACGATGGCGGTCGGGTCGATCGGGACGCTCAAGCGCGGCGCGACGCGTTCACGACGCCGGCGCGTCGACCGCGTCGTCGACTGGGCCGTCTGGTCAAAGTCACCTTCGTGGTGGTGCTCGTGGGAGCGACGCTCGTCGTCGCCGGTGAGTGGGTCCTTCGCCAGTCCTACTTTCGGGTCCAGCACATCACGTTCGTCGGCGTGCGTCACGAGCCGCTCACCCTGGTCCTGGCGGCGTCGGGTTTAGAGGCGCACCCCACGATGCTCGACGTGAACGCCGGCGAGGTCAAACAGAACCTGGCGAGCTTCGCGTGGATCAACGGACTCACGCTGGTTAAGCATTGGCCGAGCACCGTCGTGGTGACGGTCAGCGAAAGCACCGCGGTCGCCGTGGCCTTCAACGCGAAACACGTCTTGCAGTTCGTAGACAAGCGCGGACGCGACCTCGGCGTCGCGCCGCTGCACGAGAATCTTCCGACGTTGGAGTTCGCGCACCCCCGCACGGCGGCGTGGCCGTTCGCGCGCGCCGGACGATCGGCCGCGTACGTGGCAAGTCGACTTCCCCCGGCCTTCGCCGCGCAGGTCTCGATCGTCACGGAGGACGATCACGGCAAAGTGACACTGAAGATGACGACACCCGTGACGTTCATCCTTGGTCCGCCAACGGAACTGCGAGCGAAATTTGTGGCGATCGCGTCGGTCATCCAACACACCACACTGCGTCCCGGCGACGTCGTCGACGCCACCGTCCCCGACGAATTAGCAGTGACCGGACCGCCCCCATCATAAGAACGCCATTTGACCAAAAACCTACGCCTGACTAGCCTTCGTGGACATTTGTTCGCCAATGTTCGCGCCCCCGTCAGCGGTGCGACACAATAGAAGAGTTAACCCAAGGGGAGTGCATGAGTCTCAATCAGAACAATTACCACGCCGTGATCAAAGTTATTGGCGTGGGTGGAGGCGGCGTGAATGCGGTCAACCGCATGATCTCTTCGGGGCTTCGCAATATTGAATTCATTGCGGCCAATACCGACGCGCAGGCTCTGTTACTGAGTGAGGCCGATCTGAAGCTCGATATTGGTCGAGAGTTGACCAAGGGGCTCGGTGCCGGGAGCGACCCCGAGATTGGTCGCCAGGCGGCCGAGGACCACCGCGGTGAGATTGAGGAGGCCCTCATGGAGACCGATATGGTCTTCATCACGGCCGGTGAGGGTGGTGGCACCGGAACCGGAGCGGCACCCGTGGTCGCCGAGATTGCGCGGTCGTTGGGCATTCTCACGATTGGTGTTGTCACGCGACCGTTCTCCTTCGAAGGTAAGCGCCGCGCCACGCAGGCCGAAAAGGGCATCCAGATGCTGCGCGACAAGGTCGACACGCTCATCGTTATTCCGAACGACCGGTTGCTCTCGGTCACGGCGCCCGATACGTCCATGCTCGACGCCTTCAAGATTGCGGACGACGTGTTGCTCTCGGCCGTTCGTGGGGTCACGGACCTCATCACCGTGCCCGGCCTCATTAATACCGACTTTGCCGACGTGAACGCCATAATGCGTAACGCCGGCACGGCGATCATGGGTGTGGGCACCTCGACCGGTGAGGGCCGCGCGGTCAACGCCGCACGCGCCGCCATCACGTCGCCGCTCCTCGAAGCATCGATCGACGGCGCTCGAGGGATTTTGATGAATATTGTCGGTGGCCCTGACGTGACGCTCAGCGAAGTGACCCAGGCGGCCGAAATCATCCATTCCGTTGCGCACCCCGACGCGAACATCATCTTCGGCAGCGTCATCGACGAATCCATTGGCGACGCGGTACGGGTCACGGTCATCGCCGCGGGCTTCGATCACAACGCCCCGGTGAAGCCGTCGCCGCTCACCACGGCTGAACCGGTCCTCACCGAGGGACCGCGCAGCGACATCTTCCAGAGCAGCGCCAGTGACGACTTCTTCGATGTCGGTGGCGATGACGACCTCCCCAGCTTCCTCCGGTAGTTCCGCGTTCGCCCAGCGCGTGGCGGCCAATTTAGAGGTGCTCCGTGCGAGGATCACGTCGACCGGTCGAGACCCCGCGACGATTCGCATCGTCGCGGTCACGAAGACCTTCGGGGTCGACGCTGTGCTGGCTGCACTCTCCCTCGGACTGACCGCCGTGGGGGAGAACTACGTCGACGAACTCTGCTCGAAGAGAGAGGCCGTGGGCGAAAGTGTCGCACGCTGGCACTATCTCGGAGCGCTCCAGTCCAACAAGATCCATCAGGCCGTGTCGTGCGCCGACGTCCTCTGCAGCGTCGCACGCCTGAAGGAGATTGAGAAGATCGCCGCCTGCGACCGCGAGCAGCGAATCTACGTGCAGGTTGACTACACCCGGGCGCCCTCGCGCAACGGCGCCGCGCCGAGTGAGGTGGCCACGCTGGTGTCGCGGGGCCGGTCCCTCGGTTTGGACGTGGCCGGTCTTATGACGGTGGCGCCGCCCGACGTCGAGGGCACCCGAGCGGCCTTTCGCTCGCTCACGGCGCTGGCCGACGATTTGGGCCTCACGGAGCGCTCGATGGGGATGACCGACGACCTGGAAGTGGCCTGCGAACTCGGCACCAGTGAACTGCGGATTGGGCGGGCTCTCTTCGGCGCGCGGGAAGTACGTGAGGCCTCCTGACCTAACATGGGTTAAGGCGCTGGAACCGCAAGGAGACGTTGATGAAAGATAAGTTGCGCGGGTTCCTAGGATTCCTAGGCCTGATCGAGGACGAATACGGTGAATACGGAACGACGGCCCCGGCGCGGCCCTTCTCCGACCAGCCCCTCAACGCGGACGACACCGAGTGGAGCCAGCCCGCGCCCGCGCCCGCGCGCCAGTTCCCAACCTCGTCCAGCACGATGTCGCCCCGCTCGGTCGCCCCGGCGCCGCAACGTCCGACCTCCATCTCCGTGCTCGACTCCTCGGGCCAGGCGCCACGTATCCGACCGATGGCGAGTAGCGCGACGCAGCGTGGCGTCTCCTCGTTCTCCCAAGAGCGCGACGTCGCGATATTCGTGCCGCGCTCGTACGACGAGTCACGTCGCATCACCGACCTCCTTCGCTCCAATCGCGCCGTCGTGTTGAACGTCGCCGGACTCGACCCCAACGTCGGGCGTCGACTCGTCGACTTCGCCGCCGGCACCGCCTACGCGCTCAACGCCAAGATTGAGATTCTTGGCAACAGCGTCTACCTCGTCAGTCCGCAGGGCATGCACCTCGGACCAGAAGCGAAGGATCGACTGCGAGCAACGAATTTTCGTGACCTCGGCGACGCATGAGCCTGGTTCACGACCTCATTACGCTCTACATCTTGATTCTCGTCGCGTCGGCGTTGCTGAGTTGGTTTCCGACGGACTCGACGCGCGGTTCACTCGCCTCGATCAAACTCATTCTTACGCGACTCACCGAACCGGTCCTTCGACCGATTCGTTCGATCATGCCTCGGCCCTCGGTCGGCGGCGTCGGCATTGACTTTTCGGTCATGATCGCCATCATCGTTCTCGCGGTCATCAACGCCAATATCTGAGCCGCGAAGTCAGCGTTTTCGAGACGGTGGGGGGTAGGGTTGCACCATGGATAGTTCCGATACAACGACTTCAGCGCTCGACGTCATTGACACCGTCGCCTTCAAGATCAACGTTCGCGGGTACAACGTCGACGAGGTCGACGAGTTCCTGGAACGTCTGTCGGTCGAGGTCCACCAATTAAAGGAACTGGTGCAACAGCAGCGCCAGCAACTGCGCCAGGCCGGCGAACGGATCAACCAACTCGATTCGCGCGCCGGCGCTGCGCCCGCTCCCGCTCCCGCCCCCGCGCCCGTCGTGGCCGCTCCGGCGCCCGTACCGGCTCCTGCGGCCCCGCGCAACATCACCGTGACCGGAGCGGAACAGGTGACCGCCATGATCGTGATGGCCCAGCAGTTCATCGAGCAGGCCCAGCAGGAGGCCGAAGACAAGGCTCGTGAGATGACGACCGGTGCGCAGGAACGGGCCCGCGAGATCGTTGCCGAGGCTCGGAGTCGCGCCGAGGACGAGGTCAACCGTCTGAACGGGTTGAAGCAGCGCTTGAGTGAAGACGTCGAAACGTTGACGCGCCAACTCGATACCGAACGTAAGCGCCTAAGCGGCGCTCTGGCCGAGTTCTCCCGGTGGGTGGAAAGTTCCTTGCAAGTCGGTGGCGCGCGACCAACGACGACGGTGGCCGCTCCCCTCATCGATACGGCACCGGTTCGACCGCCGTCCACGCCTCCTCCCGCGCCGGCACCGGTGCAAGAGAGCATTGGCCAAGTCCTCAACTTCGAACAGCCTTCACGCGACGATCGTCAGTAAGTTCCTCACAAACTGGTAGGGTCGGCCCGCACTTGTTGTGTGCCCAGTCGAGGAGTTGACCATGTCGTCCAGCGTAAAACCCATCAAAAAGGCCCCCGCCAAGAAGGCGGCGGCGAAAAAGACCGTGGTGGCCAAGGCTCCGGTGAAGAAAGTCGTAGCCAAAAAGAGCCCCGCGAAGAAGTCCCCCGCCAAAAAGACGCCGGTAAAGAAGGTCGTGGCGAAGAAGGCTCCGGCCAAAAAGGCGACGGCGAAGAAGCCAGCGAAGAAGCTCGCCAAGAAGCCACTGGCGCTGAACGCCGCCCAAAAGAACGCCGCGGCGAAGAAGATTGCGGACGCTAAGGCCAGGGCCCAAGCGGCCGTGAAGAGTCAAAAAGAGCGCGACGCCAAATTGAAGGCCGCCGCCAAGGAGAAGGCCGTCGCCGCCAAGGCCAAGGCCGTCGCCGCGATCAAGGCCAAAAAAGAGCGCGACGCCAAGGCCAAAATCGCCCTGAAGGAGCGAGAGGTTCAGCGTAAGGCTCGAGAGAAGGCCGCCACCGAAGCGAAGAAGCAGCGTGAGATCGACGCGAAACGTAAGGCGATCGAGAACGAGAAACTTCGCAAGATCCGCGAGATCGAACGCCGAAACCAGGAGGAGCTGAAGCGCCAAGAGCGCCGCGACGCCGAGGAGCGCAAGAAGCGCGAGGCACTCGAGAAGATGATGCACTCGAAGCCCTACGGCGACGACGTTGAATTCCTGGAAGAACTTCGCACCCTCTTGCTCGAAACCCGGGCCGCCACCAACGTCGACATTGCGATCATGGACTCCGAGGCCGACGAGATGCTCGTCGACCGCGAACGGCTCGAGTACGACGACGAGGACGGCAGCAGTGTCGCTTCCGATATACAGCGCGACCAGAAGAAGGACCTCGCCTCACTGCTGCGTCTGAAGGTCGACGAAAT
>DATCFS010000256.1:0-6729 GCA_036509375.1 Acidimicrobiales bacterium | reverse complement strand
CTTCGGCGAGGATCCCGCCGACGGTGACGGCCTTTCCGTTGCGGGCCAACTCCTCGCCGCGCTCGCGGATCATGATGATGGTCCCGTCGGTTTTGGTGGCGAGGGCGCTCTCCACTTCGTAGAGTGGATGATCGGAGATGTAGGTGCCGAGCATTTCGCGCTCGAAGTCCAGTTTGACGGCCTTATCGAACTCAATATCGGACAGCGCAATTTCGGTGCCCTCCCAGTCCTTGGTATTCCCGTCGTCGCCGAGGGCCGCGAAGAGCGTCGTGATGCCGAGGGAATGGTCGCGCCGTCTGGTGAGCGTGACGTCACAGATCTCGTCGACCTTCAAGAGAAAGCCGAGTCGAGGCACGCCGAGGGTGTCGAAGGCCCCGGCCTTGATGAGCGACTCCATGGAACGGCGATTGAGCACGACGGGATCGACCCGTCGAATGAAGTCGTAGACGTTCGTGAATCGACCGTTCGCCTCGCGCTCGGCGACGATCTTCTCGACGAGCGCCTCGCCGACGTTGCGCACGGCCGCCATGCCGAAGAGGATGGTCTGGTCCTGGGAGAGACTCGGGGCGTACTCGCCGAATGATTCGTTCACGTCCGGCACGCCCACGGTGATGCCCATCTGTCGCGCTTCGTTGAGATAGACCGCGGCCTTGTCCTTATCGTCGCGGAACGACGTCAGCAGGGCCGCCATGTACTCCACGGGATAGTTCGCCTTCAACCACGCGTTCTGGTAGCCAATCAGTCCGTAGCCGTAGGCGTGACCCTTGGGAAAGGCGTAGTCGGCGAAGGGCTCGATCTTGTTGAAGATCGTCTCGCCCAGTTCGCGACCGTACCCCTCGCGCTCGGCACCGTCGACGAACTTCGCGCGCTGGAGTCGAATCATCTCGCGGATCTTCTTGGAGCAGGCCTTGCGCAAATCGTCCGCCTCGGTGAGGGAGAAGCCCGCGATCACGGTCGCGACGCGCATGATGTCCTCTTGGTAGATCATCAACCCGTAGGTCTCGCCGAGGACCGCTTCCAAGTCGGGGTGGTCGTAGCTGACCTGCTGGCGCCCGTTCTTTCGATCGGCGTAATCGTTGTGCACGTTCTCGCTCAACGGGCCGGGGCGGTAGAGCGCATTGAGGGCCGCGATGTCGTCGAAGCTCGTGGGCGCGAGTCGGCGCATCAGTTGGCGCATCTTGTCGCCCTCCAACTGAAAGATGCCGATCGAGTTGCCGAGTTGCAACATGGCGAAGACCTTGGGATCGTCCAAGGGCACGTTGTCGATGTCGACGTCGACGCCGTGACGACGCTTGATGTGCTCCAGGGTCCGTTCGATGATGGCGAGGTTGCGAAGACCGAGGAAGTCCATCTTCAATAGCCCGAGTTTCTCGATCCACGTCGCTTCGTACTGCGTGACGATCGGCGCGTCCTCGCTCGAACCGGACGGTCCGGACTTTCGTTGGATCGGCACGTAGTCGAGCATTGGCTCTTTCGTGATCACGACGGCGGCCGCGTGGATGCCGTCCTGGCGTCGCTTGTCGACGAAGCCCATGGCGACGTCGACGGAGTGCTTCACCTCGGGGTCGGTGTCGTACAGGCCACGCAGCTCGGCCGCCTCGGCGAAGCGTCCCTCGTGACCGGGCATCGGCGTGAAGCAGGCTTCCAGCGGCAGGTCCTGGCCCATGACGAGTGGCGGCATGGCCTTGGCGATCTTGTCACCGAGTTGGGGTGGGTAACCGAGCACGCGCGCGGCGTCGCGCACGGCGGCGCGCGCCTTGATGGTGGAGAACGTGACGATCTGGGCGACGTGGTCCGAGCCGTAACGCTCGGCCGCGTAACGGATCATGTCGCCACGATGACGTTCGTCGAAGTCCATGTCGATGTCGGGCATTTGGCGCCGACCGGGATTGAGGAATCGTTCGAAGATCAATCCGTGGCGGATGGGGTCGATGTCGACGATGCGAAGGCAGTACGCAATGCAACAACCGGCCGATGAGCCACGACCGGGACCGACGCGGATGCCCGTCTGTCGAGCGTGGTGGATGAGGTCCCACACGACGAGGAAGTAGTCCGAGAAGCCCATGTCCGCGACGACGCCGAGTTCGTTCTCGAGGCGACTGCGCACTTCGTCACTGAGGTTCTCGCCGTAGCGTTCAGCGGCGCCGCGGTAGGTGAGATCGCGTAACAGGCGATTGGCGCCATCCTTATGCGTCCCGGCGGCGAACTCGTCGGGGATTGGGAACTCGGGCAACGCATCGTTGTCGAACTCGATGACGACGTTGGCCCGCTCGGCGACGAGCAGGGTGTTATCGCACGCGTCGGGAATCTCTCGAAAGAGGTAGCGCATCTCCGCGGCTGACTTCAAATAGTTCTGATCGCTGTTGAATCGGAATCGGTTGGGGTCGGCGACCAGTGAGCCGGTGCCGATGCAGAGTAGGGCGTCGTGCATCTCGGCGTCGTCGTGGTGGACGTAGTGCAGGTCGTTCGTCGCCAGGAGTGGCGCATTGAGCTCTTTCGCAATGCGAAGCAGTTCGGGGTTCGTGCGGTCTTGTTCGGGTAGTCCGTGATCCTGCATCTCGATGAAAAAACTCTCTCGTCCGAAAATCGTCTGGAGCCGTCCGGCGAGTTCGAGGCCCTTGGGATAGTCGTCGTGGAGAAGGGCTTGGAGGACGACGCCGCCGAGACAGCCCGACGTCGCAATCAAACCTTCGTTGTAGCGCTCCAGCAGTTCCCAGTCGAGGCGGGGCTTGTAGTAGTAACCCTCGAGGAAGGCCGCGGAGGAGAGCTCGCGCAGGTTTCGGTACCCGGCGTTGGAGGTCGCGAGCAACGTCAGGTGGTGATAAAGCTTCTGTCCGCCTTCGGTCTCGCCGCCGGTGTCGTCGACCTTGCCGCGCCGCGGCGGTCGGTCGAAGCGTGAGTTGGCCGCCATGTAAGCCTCGATGCCAAGGATCGGCGTGAGGCCGTGTTTCTTGCACGCTTCGTAGAAGTCAATGGCGCCGTAGAGGTTGCCGTGGTCGGTGATACCGAGCGCCGTCTGTCCGTCGGCCTTGGCGGCGAGGACCATCTCCTCGACGCGCGCGGCGCCGTCGAGCATTGAGTACTCGGTGTGGTTGTGGAGGTGGACGAAGCCCTCAGCCATTCGCTGAACGACCCTTTCGTGGTACAGAACTATGAAACTCGATCACTTTGCACGCTACCGAGTGCGTGTCACTGTTCACGACATGGCTTAGAGGTACGTGCCGGCACGGGGTTCGACCGCTCCCGGCGCCAACGAGCGATCGCGCATTTTCTCCAGTTGGGCCGCGGCGGCCGCCTGTTGAGCAAAGAGCGACGCCTGAATGCCGTGGAACAGACCTTCCAACCACCCCACGAGTTGCGCCTGGGCAATGCGCAGTTCCGATTCCGTTGGTACGTCGGCGCTGAAGGGAATCGCCATCTTGGAGAGTTCCGTCCCGAGGTCCGGCGAGAGCGCCCCTGAGAGCTCGCTTATGGAGGTCTCGTAGATCTCACGAAGTCGGGCGCGACCGGCCTCGTCGAGCGGGGCACTCCGGGCCTCGTCGAGCAACGATTTGACCATCGAGCCAATACGCATCACCTTGGCCGGTTGACTGATGTAATCGGTATTTTCGTCCTCGGCGGCCGGTCCGGTCTGCCCCGGAGCCAGCACTTCATCGGGATTCACGGTGACGTTGTCGTTGGGGCTCTCTTCCACCCCTCCACTGTGCCAGACAACGAGCGCTCTTCGTGCACCGGCACGAGCGCGGCGACCCCTCGCAGGTAGAATGGACGGATGAGAGTATCGACCCGAGGTGACTACGCCAGCCGAGCGCTGCTGAGCCTCGCCCTCGGCGCCGATTTGTCCACGCCCACGTCGGTGCGCGACCTCGCCAAGCGAACGGGACTGCCCCAGCCCTACCTCGAGCAGATTCTGCTCAGTTTGAAGGGCGTGGGACTCGTGCGATCGAAGCGCGGAGTGGGCGGCGGCTACGTGCTGGCTCGCTCGGCCGAGCAGATCACGCTGGCCGAAATCGTGGCGGCCGTTGACGGACCCATCGTCGCGGGCGACTTCGGCGAGCCCCATAAAGATGGCGCCTGCGACCACGAGGGACAGTGCGTGCTCCTGGGCGTGTGGGCCGACGTGGGTAATCACATGCGCGAGCACCTCTCGAGCTTCACCTTGGCCGACATGGTCGACCAGGCGCGCGGCGTGCGCCAAGTGAAAAAGACCCACAGCGCCTAAGGATTCTTATCCGTTTCAAAGAAAGGGACCTTGCCCTTTGGTCCGTGCCGTGGTAAATTACAAACACGTTCGTAGGAGAAATTACCGCCTGCGGGCGAAGAGGCTTCGTTACTACGTAAGGAGTTTGAAGTGATTAGCACCCCCCGCCGATCAGCAGTAAATACCAACGACATGTTGGGCCTTTTGATGCGCGATCTCGATCGCTACCCCATGCCCAACTACGACGAGCAAGTCGAGCTCGCTAAGCGAGTCACGGCCGGCGACGAGCAAGCCAAGAAGCAGATGGTCGCAGCGAACCTGCGCCTCGTGCTCCACTGGGCCCGTCGCTACCAGGACCGCGGCGTCGAGATGATCGACCTCGTCCAAGAGGGAACCTTTGGGTTACTGCGCGCCGTCGAGAAATTCGACTGGGAGCGTGGATTCAAGTTCTCCACCTACGCCACGTGGTGGATCCGTCAGGCCCTCCAACGCGCCGTCCAACAGCACGGCCGCACCATCCGTATTCCCCTCGAGGTCGGCGAGCAGTTGCAACGGCTCGAAGCCACGACCGCCGAACTCACGTCAATCTTTGGCCGAAAGCCCACCGACGACGAACTGAGTGAGGCGACCGGCATGACCAAGGCCGAGCGCGACAACCTCCACGGTTTGGCCGGCGTCACCGCGAGCCTCGACCAGCCCGCCTCGTCGGACTCGGCGACCACGTTGGGCGACCTCGTCGCTCCTAGTCAGCACGACTGGGTTGGCGACATCGAGCAAACGATGATGGACGACCAACTCCACGGGGCGTTGGAGAAGCTGAACGAACTGCAGCGCGAGGTCTTGACCTTGCGCTTCGGTCTGAACGGCGCCACTCCCCTTTCGCTGCAGGCGACGGCCACGAAGATGGATATCGGCGTACGCCGTGTTCGTCGGGCCGAAGAAGAGGCGTTGACGTTGCTGCGCGAGGACGACGCCGTCCTAGCTGCTCGCGAAGTCGCTTAGAACTTCACCGACGCCGGGACCAGTGCCCGCAGATCGTCCGGTAAGGGCACGCTCGTCGTCAACCACTCGTCAGTTCGAGGGTGCGCGAAGGCGAGCGTTGTCGAATGCAGGAAGAACCGGTCCTCGGGGAGGCGTTTGTCGCGACGGTGCCCGTAGCGCGGGTCGTTGACGACCGGATGGCCAATGGTGGCCAAGTGCACGCGGATTTGATGGGTGCGACCGGTATCGAGCTGGAGGCGCAACAGGGTCATGGCGTGGGGCTTGTCAATGCGCGCCAGTACTTCGTAGCCGGTTCGCGCCGGACGTCCGTCGCCTCGAACGGCCATCAAGGTGGGCGATCTCGTGGAGCGCCCGATGGGCGCGTCGACCACGCCACGATCCTCGGTGACGTGGCCCTCGACCATGCCGTAGTAGGTCCGCTCCATGAGCCGTTCCGCCAACTGCGTGCTCAGATTCGTGAATCCCTCGGGCGTTTTCGCCACGACCAGTACGCCCGACGTGCCCTTGTCGAGCCGGTGCACGATGCCTGGTCGTAGGGGGTCACAGAGTCCCTCGGCGCTCAAATTGGCCATCTGGGGATAGAGCGCGAGCAGACCGGCGACGAGCGTCCCGTACCGATGACCGGCGCCGGGATGGACCACCTGTCCGGGTGCCTTGTTGATGACGGCGAAGTCCTCGTCGTCGAGGACCACGTCGACGGCTACCGAGGCGTCGGCTTCAACGTCGGTGCTTTCGGGGGCCGGGAGGACGGCCACGAGGCGCTGTCCCTCCCCGACCGACGAGGCCGATTTGGTGATCACCTTGTCATTGAGGGTGACCGTACCCGAGCGCAGGATCACCGAGGTCTCCGAGCGTGAGAGCCCCGTCAACATGGCGAGCACGCGGTCAATGCGAATGCCGTCGAGCGAACCGGGCACGACGAGATCGAGGACCACGCCATCGAAGGCGTCGACGGTGGCGTCGTCACTCACGAGAGCAACTTCTCACCGCGAATCGCCGCGACGAGGAGCGTGACGAAGCCGGCCGTGATCGCTACGTCGGCCAGGTTGAAGACCGGGAAGGAACCGAGCGCAATGAAATCGGTCACTTGATGGGGCGTGGCGGCCAAACGGTCGAGCACGTTGGCGACGCCCCCTCCGATGAGAAGTCCGAACCCGACGCCCGCCACCCCGCGCTGGGCGCGAAGACCGATGGCGACCACGGCGACGGCGATGATCACCGTCAGGACCGTCGTCACCAGCGGTCCCGATTTGTTGATCGAGAACGAGATACCCGAGTTGTACTGGAGTCGCAAATAGATTCCGCCCCCGATGTGGACCGCGTGGCTCGCCAAATCACGACGGGCCCACGCCTTGGTGAGTGCGTCGAGTGCCGTAACCACGAGCGCCACCGCAATGACCGTGAAATTGAAGGAGGACCCTAGACGCTTGCGCGGCACGAGACACACATGAAGACCGGCAGCTGCGCGAGGAGGCGCGGCTTCGAGATCTCTTTGTAGCACTCGTCACAGCGCCCGTAGCTGGCAT
>DATCFS010000255.1:0-7024 GCA_036509375.1 Acidimicrobiales bacterium | reverse complement strand
TGCTCGTAATAGCCGACCTTTCGGAAGAGCGACTCTTTGGAGTTGTTGAGGTGACGCACGTAGTCGACGATGCCCCCGTTGTATTTGAACGTCTCTTTCGATTCCCGTCCGACTCGCTCGTCGACGAAGCGAATTTCGACGCCTCGATTGAGGAACGCCATGATCTGGAGTCGCTCGATGATTGTCTGAGCGCGAAAATCAACGTCTTCGAAGATTGTGGGGTCGGGAGTGAACGTGATGGTCACGCCGGTGCGTCCCCTCGGAGCCGGTCCGGTCACTTTGATCT
This sequence comes from Acidimicrobiales bacterium, assembly GCA_036509375.1. GTDB lineage: Bacteria > Actinomycetota > Acidimicrobiia > Acidimicrobiales > RAAP-2 > RAAP-2. The sequence goes on along the minus strand of DATCFS010000255.1, from coordinate 6,738 downwards.
TGCCTTGAGGCTTTCCACCGTTCTTGAACGTCAGCACGTTTCGCTCTCCCGCGCGGTCGATCTCCAAGATCAATTCCTTCGAGAGGGCGTTCACCACCGAGACGCCGACGCCGTGGAGTCCGCCGGACACCTTGTAACCACTTCCACCGAATTTTCCGCCGGCGTGCAATGTCGTGAGCACAATCAGAGCCGTTGACTGCCCCGGATATTCGGGGTGATCTTCAACGGGAATACCGCGGCCGTCGTCCATGACGCGAACGCTGCCGTCCTTCAAGATGGTGACGTCGATTCGAGTGCAAAAGCCCTGCATGGCCTCGTCAATGGCGTTGTCGACGACCTCCCAGACGAGGTGGTGGAGGCCAGAAGGACCGGTCGAACCGATGTACATGCCCGGTCGGACCCTGACTGGTTCTAGACCTTTGAGAACAGTGATGTCGCTAGCTTCGTAGCTATCGGGTTCCTTGGTCTTCTGAGCCACGAAGGCGTCCTTTCGGTGGAGATTTGTGGGCGTTTTTGGCAACGTCGAGTGCAATATTTCGCCTGTTCCATCCTACCCGAGATGGTGTTACAACCTGCCCCCCAAAGGTCCCATTCGGGCAGTTCTTTTGGCCGAAATTAGGGCTTCGAAAGTACGGTTCGCAGTGACGTTGGCGCCCGGTCACCGAGCGATTCGAAACCTTCCAGAATTAACACGCTCTCGGTCATGACGCGCTGCGCAAATGCTCCCGACGGGACACTCACGAGTAGGACGCCGTTCTTCACGAACTCCGGCCGACAGTGTTCAGCGATGACCGGTTCGACGATGTCCGGCCACAGCGCACGAATCTCGTCGATGAGTCGCAGGTCGACTTTCCGAAGGCGACCGGCCAACGTATTCAGGAGATCCCCGAGCGTGGACGGTTGTTCATTGCGGTCCCTCACGTCATCAACTTCGTGAGGTCGATGACGGCCGCCGGACTCATGCCACTCGGCAGTGGCGACGCCGTCGTGACCAGTGTTTGTCCTGTTGGGAGGAGGTGTAACAGGCGATCACTTCGCAATGGATCGAGTTCGCTGAAGACGTCGTCGAGGAGGAGGAGCGGGTCCACACCTCGTCGTTGTTGTACTAACTCGTGTCCCGCGAGGCGAAGTGCCAACGCGAGCGATCGCTGCTCGCCCTGTGATGCTTGACGGCGCGTATCGCGACGGTCGAGCAACAGTGCAACGTCGTCACGCTGCGGACCGATGGTCGTGTGGCCACGAAATCGGTCGTCAGTAAAGGCGTCGCGAAGTGCGTCGAACAGGTCACCACTCCACGACTGTTCGTACGCAACCTCGACACGACTGTCGTCGTGCGCGAGCTCGTGGTAGTAGTTCGCAACGAGCGGTGCGACGTCGTGCAGCAACGATTTTCGTAACGTGACGAGTTCGACGCTGACGGCACAAAAATCAGTCGTCCACACGTCGAGTTCACTCTCCTGGGACAGCGTCGGTCGCTCCCCCGCTAGGGCGCGCAGGAGCGCGTTCCGCTGGCTGAGAATTCGCGCGAAGCGTTCGATGACGTCGCCCGTCGTCGGATCGACGTCAGTGAGCAGATTCGTGACGAAGAGTCGTCGATTCTCCGGTCCTTGACGAACGATGTCGACCCCTTCCGGGGTGAACACGGTGAGCGGCAGCACTTCGGCGACATCGGCTCGCGATTTCGGCCGTTGTCCGTTCACGAGCATTCGTTTGGTCGTGTTTCTCACCCCCCTCGTGAGGGTTAAATCAACCTGGATGCGGCGTTCTCGCTGGAAGAGGACGCCGTGGACCTCCGAGGCGCCCTGGCCGGCCCGAATCATGTCGCTCGCGGCGCTCGTTCGAAAGGAGGACGCGGTGGCGAGGGCGTAGACCGCCTCGAGGAGCGAGGTCTTTCCCGTCCCGTTGGGTGAGAGCAAGACGGTGATGGCGTCGCGGTCAGGCTGGAAAGACAACTCTTGGAACAGTCGAAAGTCAACCAATCGCAATTCGTGGAGACCCACGGCGATCGTCGCCGCTTACTGGACGCGAACCGGCATCAGGAGGTAGCGGAAACGCGTGTCCTCAACGCCGTGGACCATCGCGGGTCGCACCGAGTCCGACATCTCCAACACCACTTCATCACCAGGTACTGCTTCGATGCCGTCGATCAGAAAGCTTGGATTGAAGGCAATCGTGATCTCTTCGCCGCCGTAGTCGGCGTCAACGTTGTCCTCGACGTCACCGGCGTCGTGGCTCTGGGTGCGGATCTCCACGGATCGATCCTTCATGGTGAGACGAACTGACGACGTTGAATCCTTGGCGAGCAGTTTTGCTCGCTTGAGCGACGTGAGAAGTGTGTCCTTCGCGACGCGCAACTGGTTCGGGTAACTCGCGGGGATGAGTTGGAGTACCGAGGGGTAGTTGCCGTCGATGAGGCGTGACGCGACGCTCGTGCCCCCGACCAGAAAACAGATCTCAGCGTCGGTCAACGTCACGCCAATCTGCTCGTCCGGTCCCAGTGACGCCGCGGCTCGCTGGAGCTCTTGGAGGGCCCTCGCCGGGACCAATAGGTCCTGGGTGCCCCCGAGACCCTCAACCTCGGGCACGTCACGCACCGCGAGTCGGTAGGAGTCCGTGGCGATGAGACGGAGAACCCCATTGTCGGTCGTGAACAGCACGCCGGTCAGCAGTGGTCGCGCGTCGTCGTTCGCTGCCGCGCGCACCACTTGATTGAGACCTTGAATCAGGTCGGCCGCGGCGATGTTGGTGACCGGACCCGATACGGGCGGAAGTTTCGGATAGTCGAGAACTGAGAACGTTCGGAGTGAGAACTTCGCTCGACCAAGTGAAACCTCGACGGTCTCCTCACTGCTCGACACCGTCACGGCACCGGCTTCGAGTGATCGCACCGCATCGACAATCAGTCGCGCCGGCACCACCGAGGATCCGTCCTCGATTCCAATGACGTCGACCTTCGTGCGCACCGTGATGTCGAGGTCGGTACCGGTGACGGTGAGTTCGTTTCCCGCGAGTGAGAGCAGTACTCCCGACGACGCACCGATGAGACGTGTGGCGACAACTCGACTCGCGGCACTGAGTGCTTCGACGAGGATGTCGCGTTCTGATTTGAACTTCATCGAACTGCCTTTCTTTGCTCCTGAGGTTACGGTGTGTTTTTTCTATGTGTCGAGGTCTTAGTAGTAGTAGGTCTGTGGATATGTGGATTACGTCGCAACAACCCTGATCAACTCTTCCTTTTCCACACCCATTCTGCACACACCACTGTGACTAACTGTCTCAACTCTCACAACTCAACCCTGAAGTGATGTGCAGTACGCGCCGGATTTGAACGCGTAATCAACAAGGAGACCCCAAGGTTGCGCACACGTCAATCTCGATTCTCACCTTGCAGTCGGCGCTTCAATTGATTGACCTGCGCGAGCACTTCGGGATTCACCGTGATCTGTTCTTTGATTTTCTCAACACCACTGATGACCGTCGTGTGGTTACGTCCGTCAAATATTCTCGCGATCATCGGGTACGAATAGTTGTTCAACAGATCGCGAATGAGATACATCGCGATGTGGCGCGCGTGCACGAGTGGTCGAAGTCGCTTTGAGCCCCGAACGTCTTCCACGGAGAGCCCGTAAAAGTCAGCGACAACGGAAAGAATCGTCTCGGGCTTCAAGATCACCTGTTCCTGTCCGAGGTTCGTGAGGTGCGTCTTGGCGAGCTCGAGCGAGATTGGCTCTTGTCGCAAGTTGGCGAAGGCCCGCAGCATCGTGATCGACCCCTCGAGTTCGCGGATGTTGTCACGCACGCGGTGCGCAATCCACTCCGCGACGTCGTTGGGTAGGTTGATCCCTTCGCGTTCCGACTTCGAGCGGAGGATGGCGATGCGCGTCTCGAGGTCCGGTTGATCGATTTCGGTGACCAGTCCCTGTAGCAGACGGCTTCGGAAGCGATCCTGGAGTCCAGCGAGGTCGCGGGGTGAACGGTCCGACGTCAACACGATCTGCTTGCCCTCGCCGTGAAGTGCGTTGTACGTGTGAAAGATCTCTTCGTGGAACGTTTCGCCGCGCGTCTCCATGAATTGGATGTCGTCAATCAACAACACGTCGTTCTCGCGGTAGCGCTCGTGTAGTGCGAGCTGTGTTCTCGTTTGAATCGCACGAATGAAGTCGTTGAGGAACGTCTCGGTCGACACGTAGAGCACTTTGCGACCCGGGTAGTTCTCCTGCACGTAGTTTCCGATGGCGTGAAGGAGGTGGGTCTTGCCCAGCCCGGAGTTGCCGTAAATCATGAGCGGATTGTAGGCGCGACCAGGTGTTTCGGCGACGGACTGGGCGGCCGCGAAGGCGAGTCGGTTGCTCGAACCCGGTACGAACGAATCGAAGGTCATGCGAGGATCGAGCCGCGCCGGCCGGTCGACACTGGGCGCGAATTCAATCACCGGCGTCGGCGTTTCGTCAGTGTCCGTTCCCGCGGTGAGCGCACCCTCATCGGACGCGGCATCGGTCACCGTGAGCGACACGTGCATCTCGTGACCAGCTAAACGTTGGGCCTCTTCGGTGATGAAGGGGAGGTAGCGTTGCTGAACTCGCTGGAGTTGTATTTGGTTCGGCGCGCCAATCACTATTTGATTATCGTGGTAATCCACAAGGCGAAGTGTGTTAAGTCCCGCAGCCCAAACTGCCTCAGAAGCGTTGCCACGTAAGGAGTCGCGTATCGCGGACCAGATTTCCTCACCACCTTGCACTTGCTTCCTCCACAGAACGAACTCCACTTTATCCACAGGCCGCACCTCCAAAGAAGCGCGCGTCCGGCCTGTCGGGAGAGTCACCATACACCTATTTCAAATGACCCGTCGGGGGGGCCTGTCCCGTCAGGTAAGATTGTTCCCAGTAGCGCGCCAGCGACCCCCCGGGGGTACCGCGAAGCGCATTGAGACAGATTTGAGAAGAGGATTTTGTGAAGCGTACCTATCAACCGAATCAACGGAAGAGGGCCAAAACGCACGGTTTTCGCGCGCGCATGCGTACCCGTGCCGGTCGTGCCGTCCTGAAGTCCCGTCGCAACAAGGGCCGTCACCAGTTGACGGTCTAAGCGAAACGTGCCCGGTCGGGTCCGAACCCGACGGCAGTTCGCTTTGTTCGCCACCCCAACGGGTCGGGGACAGAGTGGTTCACTTCGAATCAGTTTCGTCGAGGATACCACTCCAGTTCCGAAAGTTGCCGTGGCCTACGCGATCAGCCGAAAGGTCGGAAATGCGGTTGTCCGCAATCAAATCCGACGCCGTTTGCGGGCACTCGTGGACGAACTTGATCCCCAACCCAAACCTGGTAACTACCTGATCAGGTGCGGTAATGAGACAGGAAACCTCTCCTATGAGCAACTCAAGCATCACCTCACCGAAGCCCTCGGCCGCACCGGTGCCCTCTAGTCCGTCACCATTGGCGAGGTCGCTCGTGAAGGTCGTCGCGGGCTATCAGTGGCTTTTCGCTGGCCGTACCTCGGCCTGTCGCTTCTATCCGTCGTGTTCGAACTACGCGGTCGAGGCAATCCAAGTTCACGGCGCCTGGCGTGGCCTTTTCATGGCGATCCGTCGCCTGGGACGGTGTCGTCCCCTCGGCCCTCACGGCGTGGACCTCGTACCAGTATCGAAAGCTAGGAGCTCGCAGCGATGAAGACATTCACCCACGACATCGGTTCAGTCTTTCAGCCCGTTTTCCACCTCCTGGGCTGGATTATGGCCTTCTTTTATGGCTTGATTCCCAACTACGCCGTTGCAATTGCCCTGTTGACGGTCGTCATCATGGGCGTGTTGACGCCGTTCACGATCAAGAGCACGAAGTCGATGTTGGCGATGCAAAAACTGCAGCCGGAGATCAAGAAACTGCAGGCCAAATACAAGGGCGCGGAGAACCGTCAACTCCTCAATGAAGAGTTGATGGCTCTCTATAAGGCCGAGGGTGCCAATCCCATCGGTGGTTGTCTGCCGATGCTGATCCAAATGCCCTTCCTTTTCATGCTCTACAGCGTTATCAAGGGTCTCGCCAATAAGGTGATGGTTCACGGGCAGCTCGTCTCTCGTCCGCGCTACATCCCAACGAGTTCGACGATGTACCACAACCTCGTGGCGTCGGGCGGACAGATCAAAGCGTTCGGCATGGACCTTAACTTGAAGCTTTTTAGCGTCCACAGTTCGTTCCTCGCACAAATTCCGTTCATTATCTTCGTACTCGGAGCTGTGGGCCTTCAGTACCTTCAAATGTCGCAGATGACCAACCGCAACAAGAAGACCGGAACAGTCATGCCGGCGCAACAGCTCATGATGCAGCGCTTCCTTCCGCTTCTTTTCGCATACTTCTATATGCTGATCCCAGCCGCCGTCGTCTTGTACATGATTATTTCAACATCTATCCGTATATTAACTCAGGATTTGATGTTCCGGACTGGCATCTCCAATCCGCAGAAGTACGCCCTCGAAAAGGATCGTAAGGAGCTCGAGAAGCACCCTGGCGTGGCTCCGAGTGATATTGCTGTCGTCGAAGAACGAGACGGCGCAAAACCCTCGAATGGCGCCAAGCCCACTCCCCCGGTGAACAAGTTCGCCCCGCAGCGAAAGCCCGCTCAAAAGCCATCGGCGTCGAAACCTTCAACTGTCAAGCCGCAACCACAGTCTCGCTCTAAAGCGAAGCGTAAGAGAAAGGCGCGTTAACCCATGGATTGGGTAGAAACCACTGGAAAATCAATTGA
>DATCFS010000254.1:0-3189 GCA_036509375.1 Acidimicrobiales bacterium | reverse complement strand
TACCTCGGCCCCGATCACCTCATTCGGACTGCTCGCCGAAGCGCTCTGCCGACTACGCACTCGACCGGGACGGGCGGTTGAGATAGTGACGTCGTGGGTGTCGCGCCTCTACGAGATCGTTCGAACGGTCGTGTCGGTGGTTGTCGCGCGAGGACGAAAGAGCGCAACGCCCAATCAGCCGTCAATCTTTGAGGCTCGCCGCTCGTCGCTCAACGCTATCGCGAGTGTCGAGAAGACCTATCTTCGAATGAGCGTTTCGCTCCCGGACGCCAAACGCGTCGCGAAGAGTCACGGCGCTTCGGTCACCGACTTCGTAATGGCCGCGACGAGCGGCGCCGTGCGACGTTTGCTCCTCGATCGTGGGGAGGTGTTGAAGCGCGACCTCATCGCCTTCGTCCCGATCAACGTTCGTGGTGACAGTGGCACCGCCGACATGGGCAACCAGATCTCGGGCATGTTGGTGGCTCTCCACGCGGACATCGCGGATCCCCTCGAACGACTCCGAGCGATTGCGAAGGATTCGGCCAAGACGGTTGACGTGCAACGACAGAGTCGGGCGAAGATGTTCAAGAACATGCCCCAGATGCTCGGCCCCTTCGTGTTGTCACTGGGGGGCAAGATGGTCTCCTCACTCAAACTCTTCGATCACATCCCACCGATGGCGAATCTCATGGTGTCGTCGGTGCCGGGTCCGCCAATAGCACTCTGGCTCAGTGGACACCGTGTGATCTCGGTGGCGCCCGTTGGTCCGTTGATGGGACCGATCTCACTCAACATCACCGTGCTGGGATTCGAACAGAACCTGGAGTTCGGTCTACTGGCGAGTGCTCAAGTCATGCCTGATCTGGCGTCGTTACGTGACTATCTCGTTGAAGAAGCGCACCTCCTCATTGCGAGCGAAGGTCACTGACGACGCTTGACGGGCTGCACGTATGGAGTATTGTGGGTGTCCACGCGGACGTAGCTCAGTTGGTAGAGCGCGACCTTGCCAAGGTCGAGGTCGCCGGTTCGAGCCCGGTCGTCCGCTCCACGAGCGGCTTCGCAGCCATGACGCATCCGGTCAACAATCGCCAGCCGTTCATTAATTCATCGACGTCGTACGCGTCAGGTAGGTTTTGGGCACTTGGCCCCTAGAGGAGATTGTTCGACTTGGTCGAGACTGAGAGCGAACGCGGAACGCAGTCTGATCGGAGGACCACGTGGAACTCGTTAACGACGCGCTCGCACTTTGTCTACGCGAGTTCGACTCCATTCGTACCTCAACGTGCATCGTGGGACGAAGCAGCGTCCGGAACGGTTCCGTTCGCGAACGATCGAATGGCACGAAACTGTTCGTGAATCTCGCCTTCGCCGAACATGCCGATGAGATCGCCTCACTTGACGTGGACGGCGTGGGGATGTTGCGCGCAGAATTCATGATTACCGACGCACTCGGCGGAGTGCATCCGAAGCTCCTCATTGAACGGGGTCAGCGCTCGAGGTTCATCGATGCACTGGTCGAACCTCTCCTCACCGTCACGCGGGCCTTCGACGATCGCCCCGTGCTCTACCGATTCCTGGACTTTCGCACTGACGAGTTTGCGCTGCTCGAAGGGGCCGATCGCTTTGAGATGACGGAAGAGAACCCCATGAACGGAGTGCGAGGTTGCTTCCGTGCGATTCGCGACCCGGAGGCCTTTCGCTTGGAGCTCGATGCTGTCGCGCGGGTGTTTCGGGAGTCACCGAATCTTCGCGTCGCGATTCCCTTTGTTCGCAGTGAATGGGAACTGCGCGCCTGCCTCGATTTGATTCGCGACAGTGACATTGGTGAAGGGCTCCTCGTGTCGGTCATCGCCGAAGTGCCCTCGGTCGCGTATTGGATTGACCGCTACCCCTCGATGGGCGTGGCCGGCGTCACAGTTGGACTCCAGAACCTCACGCAATTGATACTCGGTGTTGACCGTGACTCGATGTTGATGGATGGGTTCTATGACGAAACCGACGCCGCAGTCTTCGACACGGTGTCGCGGATCGTTTCAGGCGCGACGTCGGCCGGCATTTCTTCGTCGATCACCGGCATTCCTTACAATCAGCCGACGTACATCGAAAAGCTGGTTCGACTTGGCGTGACCTCGATCGCCGTCAATCCCGATGAACTGAGCGTCGCGCGACATGCCCTCGAGCACGTCGCGGCGGGGAATCTAGACTTGTCAACCTAGTGATGTGGTGCACAACACGAGGGACGTGGCCATTTCGGGTGTGTAGCACCGCTCCCGTACTGGCCCAACTCGCGAGTGTCAGGTTCGTCGAGGAGAGGCACCGTGACTGACGAAGTGGTCGTATCGCCTCACGCGGCGTCTCGCCCCGTCACGCCGATGCCCCTGCTCCTCATTACTGACGTCCTCGATCAGTACGCTTGCAATTTCATACTCAACGACCTCGCCGAAGAACAGTCGATGAAACGCCTCGAGGCAGGCTCACGTGCGCTTACCTACACGTTGGCGCGACGGGTGCCACGGCGTCGCAACTCAGAACTCGGTCAGTTACACCAAGCGCGCCTCAGTCTTCGACGGCTCCGATCGACGCTGCGCACTTTTGGCGATCTCTTTGACACCGAATGGTCGTCGCCACTGCAAAGCGAACTCTCCTGGTACGCGGCCGTCTTGGGTGAGGTGCGTGACCTCGATGTCCTACGTTCCTCGATCACCGAATCCGTCGGATTGATCCAGGATCTTGACGTGCAGTCCTTCGTGATGGCGCGACTCGATCGACTGATCAATGAAGCACAAGAGCGATGCGCCGTCGAGAAGTCGACCAAGCGATACGCCTGTGTGGTCGACGACGTGGCGACGTTGGCCCGTTCCATCCGCTTCACCCCGTCCACCACGGCGCGGTCGATTGACGACTTGTCGTCGTTACTCGCGCCGGCGTGGCGCGAACTGAAGAAAGCCCGACGCGTCGCCCGTGACGACCAAAACAATGAGAATTTGCACCAACTTCGTATCGAGCTGAAGCGGGTGCAATGCGGCTGCGAGATCATCGGCATGGTCGAGGGTGCACCGGCCCTGCGCGTCGCGCGATCAGCAGAGACGGCCCAGAAGAAACTGGGTGTCGTCCACGATCAAGCATCAACGAGGCAGTGGCTCCGAGCGCTCGTGGTGACGGAACCTGATCTGAACGAGGCGCTCCGCGAGATGGAGGAGTTCCACA
>DATCFS010000253.1:0-4002 GCA_036509375.1 Acidimicrobiales bacterium | reverse complement strand
CGGCTCGGCCCTTGGAGTCGAGCATTCGACGTGCGACGACAATGGCCTTCGTCGCGTCGCCGGAATCCACGGCGTCGGTGAGGTCCCACTCAGGTACGTCGCCGGCGTCGCCGAGGTACGGCTCAATGTGCGAGAAGTTGAGCGGCGCCGAACCGTAGATGGTCTGGAGCGTTCGAGCCAGTGCGTCGACCCGGGCCATATCGTCACCCAGTTGTTCGGCGATTCGCGCGGCGGTGGCGTGGTCAATCGTGACGCGGTATTCCGCTAACTTGGTTTCGACGAATGACACCCGGTCGGCCGAGCGCGAACTGACGTTCACTTCGACAACGGAAGCGGCCGCCTTCACCAACTTGTGGGCTTTGGTGCCGACAACGGCTAACACCAGCACTACGTCGGGCGCGGGACTTCCCATCCACGCGAGCACGTCGGCCACTTCGTCGGCGACCAGTGACTGCGCGTCACGCACAACGACCACGCGACGCGCCACGAGGAAGGGAGGGGTATTGAGCGCCTCCATCACCCGCCGCGTGACCGACTCGGCTCCGGACGTCGTGACGTCCTTCGCGGTGAAGTCTTGAAGGGCGAACGAGGGGTCGAGGTCGCCGAGCGCGTCGGTGATGACGTTGTGCACCGCGTCGTACACCATCGTGGGGTCGGTGCCGACAATCACGACGCTGGAGCTACTCACGGCGTCACCTGCAACAGTCGATCAATGACGTCGCGCACTCGAACCGATCCCTGAACGTCATGAACCCGAACGATACGACAACCGGCCGCGATGCCGAGGGCCGTCGCCGCCAGCGACGCTTCACGGCGTTCGTCGACGGGGAGATCAAAGACGACGCCGAGAAAGGTCTTATTGGACGACGAGAGCAGCAGCGGCAACCCGAGTGCCGCCAGTTCGTCCGAGTCGCGCAGCAGTTGCAACGACTGGGCCGCGGTCTTGCCGAGATCGAGACCGGCGTCGAGAATGATGCGATTCCTTGCGACGCCCGCGCTGGTGGCGCGACGCACCCGCTCGAGGAGGAATTCCTTCACGGTCTCGGTGACGTCGTCGTAGGTGGGTGTCGGGTCGGCGACGCGCGGGCGAAGACGAATGTGCGTGGCGACGACGGCCGCGCCGTGCTGCGCGGCGACCGCCAGGTACTGGGGGTCGGAGAAGCCGCTGATGTCGTTGCCGATTAAGGCGCCTTCGACGAAAGCGGCCTTCGCGACCGATGCGCGCCACGTGTCAACACTTATCGGCACGTCGAAACGTCGCACCAGTTCGGTGACGACGGGCACCACGCGATCCAGTTCTTCTGCTTCGCTCACCTCGTCGCCCGGACCGGCCTTCACCCCGCCAATATCGAGGAGGTCCGCGCCGTCGCCGACGAGCTGTTCGGCGCGCGCAAAGAGGTCGTCGAAATCAAAGGTAGCGGCCTCTTGGAAGAATGAGTCCTTCGTTCGATTGAGGATGCCCATGACGAGGGCGCGCGTGGTGAGATCAACAACGGAGTTGCCGAGCGCGAGTTCGATGGGGTGTTGCGGTCGATAGACCCGCACTAGAAGAGGCGAGTCGCCAACCGCCGGCGATACGAGACGTAGCGCGGATCCTCCGGTCCGAGGGCGTCAAGGATCTCCAACAGGCTGTCCTTCGCGCTGTTCTCCCCCGTCGCCTGTTCGAGAAGATGGTCGAGCGTGAGGTCGAGGTCGCCGTCGAGCGAGATGCCACTTCGCTGCAGGGAAATCCGCGCTAATACCGTCTTCGCCGGCACGAGGTGTGAAAACGGCGCGAGAACCTGGTCCGCCTCGTCGAGACGGTCGGACTGGCGAAGTAGGTCGCCGAGGGCGAGCGCCGCGTCAACGTTCTTGTCGTCCAACGCCAACGCTTCTCGCAGGGACGTTTCGTCGGCCTGTTCCACGAGTTGGTCAACGACCGACGCTCCGGGAGCCAACTTCTCGACGAATTCGCGCACGGCCGATTCCGGCAGGGCGGCGACGAACGAATCGACGATCTTGCCTTCGGAGATTGCGAAGACGGCCGGTATTGACTGGACGCCAAACGCCTGGGCTACTTGTTGGTTGGCGTCGACGTCGACCTTGGCCAGTTCAACGGCGCCGTTCATTTCGTCAACGACCTTTTCAATGATCGGACCGAGGGTCTTGCACGGGCCACACCAGTCGGCCCAGAGATCGACCACGACGGGTACGGTCATGGATCGCTCCATCACCAGAGTGGCAAATGTGTCATCGGTAACGTCGTTCACGACGGCCAGCCTAACGGTGCCGGCGAGCGAATGAAGAGGTCGCGGTGCGCTGTTAGCCTCAGCGATTATGAACTCTGACGTCCTCGGCATCGATCATAAAAACGTGTCGACGTGGATGAGCGAACACCTCGGTGGGGCGTCACCGTTCATCTTCGAACTCATCGCCGGTGGTCGCTCCAACTTGACGTACCGCGTCACTGACGCCCACGGCAAAGCCTTCGCCCTTCGACGACCTCCGACCAGTCACGTGCTGCCGACGGCGCACGACATGGTGCGCGAATATACCGTGATTTCAGCCCTGCACCCCCTCGGCATCCCGGTCGCCACCCCGCTCGGTCTCTGCACCGACGAGGAGGTGAACGATCGGCCGTTTTACGTCATGGAGTTCGTCGACGGAGCCATTCTCCGGGACCGGTTCCAAGCCGAAGCGGAATTCCCCGAGTCAATTCGTGGCGTGATTGGCGAACACCTGGCCCACACACTGGCCCAACTGCACGACGTCAACGTGGAGAAGGCCGGTTTGGGAGACCTGGCCCGCCACGACGGCTACATCGAGCGCCAACTCCGCCGTTGGACCACGCAGTACGAGCAGATGCACGTCGAGGGCGTCGATCACGGCGGACTCGTCGAGTCCGTCGGCGAGCAACTGCGCGCCACGATCCCCACCCAACAGCGCGTCTCGGTCGTGCACGGCGACTACCGCCTCGACAACACCGTGCTCGACGGTGAGGGCCGCGTGCGCGCCATTCTCGACTGGGAGATCTGTACGCTCGGCGATCCGATGGCCGACCTCGGCCTCTTGCTCGTCTACTGGGCCGAACCGAGCGACCCGACGGTGTCGCTGCTCGGCGTCGCACCGACGATGGCACCGGGCTTCGCAACTCGCGATCAGGTACTGAAGGCGTACGCCCAGCACTCAGATTTGGACCTCAGTCACGTCGCCTACTATCAAGCATTCGGCTATTGGAAATTGGCCTGCATCATGCAAGGGGTATTCGCTCGCTACAGCGCCGGTGCGGCCGGTGGCGATCAGGGAAGCGTGGCGGAGTACCCGACGCACATTGCGATGTTGGCGCAGAGTGCAAAGATGACATTGGAAGGGGAATGATGGACGACGAGATTTACGACCACATCATCTTCCTCGCGGACCCCGACCTCAGTGAGCCGGTCCTCGTTATTGCCCTGGAGGGCTGGATCGACGCCGGACTGGGGGCGAGTAACGCGATCGGCACCATGCTCGACACCATTTACACCGAGGTACTCGCCACCTTCGATACCGAGTACTTCATCGACCAGCGGGCCCGTCGACCCATTGCGCGCATCGTCGACGGGGTCACGACCGAACTCACGTGGCCCGAGATTCAACTGCGATTCGGTCGCGACGGTGACGGGGCCGACATCCTCTTTCTCGTCGGACCCGAGCCCGACTTCCACTGGAGCGACTTCGTCGATGTCGTCACCGACGCCGCCGGTCGCTTCGACGTCCGACTCGTCGTTGGCCTCGGCGCCTTTCCCGCTCCGACGCCGCACACGCGACCGGTGCGCGTCATCGGCACGGCCCCGGCGTCAAGCGCCCACCTCCTCGCACGCGTGGGCACGGTTTCTGGAGAGCTCGAGGTGCCGGCCGGCATCAGTTCGGCGCTGGAGCTCGGCTTCGCCGAAGTCGACATGGAGATCGTCACGCTGTGGGCGCGAGTCCCCCACTACGTGGCGTCGATGCCGTACCCGCAGGCGTCAGCGGCCCTAATCGACG
>DATCFS010000252.1:0-2184 GCA_036509375.1 Acidimicrobiales bacterium | reverse complement strand
ACCTTCTCTGGCTCCTCATGGGCTACCTCCTCATTACGGCAGTCCTCGTCATCAGCCTCGGTCGTCTCGGCGACATCGTCGGACGTGTTCGAATTTTCAACCTGGGATTCCTCGTCTTCACCGTCGCGTCGATCCTCCTCGCGGCCGATCCGTTGCGCGGGAGCACCGGCGCACTCTGGCTGGTGCTGTGGCGTCTCGTCCAGGGCGTCGGCGGCGCCATGTTGTTCGCTAACTCGAGCGCCATCCTCGTCGACGCGTTCCCGCCTACACAGCGCGGTCTCGCCATGGGCGTCAACCAGGTCGCCGCAATCGGTGGGTCGTTCATCGGACTGATCGCGGGCGGGCTCCTCTCCATCGTCGACTGGCGACTCGTCTTTTGGGTCTCGGTGCCGTTCGGCATCATCGGCACCGTCTGGAGCTACAAGAGCCTTCGCGACAACGGCATCCGCACGCACGCCAAGATCGACTGGTGGGGCAACGTCACCTTCGCGGTGGGTCTCACCTCACTGCTGGTGGCCATCGTCTACGGGATAGAACCGTACGGCTCGAGCGCCATGGGTTGGACCTCACCTCTCGTCGTGAGCTCGTTCGTGATCGCGGCCGCGTTCCTCGCCACGTTCTTCTTCATCGAGTTGAAGGTCACCGCGCCCATGTTCAACCTTCGCCTCTTCAAGATTCGCCCCTTCTTCATGGGTAGCGTCGCCGGCCTCCTCGCCGCGATCGCGCGCGGCGGGTTGCAGTTCATGCTCATCATCTGGCTCCAGGGCATTTGGCTTCCACTGCACGGCTATAACTACTCGGACACGCCGCTGTGGGCGGGCATCTTCTTGCTGCCACTCACCGTCGGGTTCCTCCTCGCGGGTCCGATCTCGGGGTGGCTCTCGGACCGCCACGGCGCGCGACTGCTCTCGACGTCGGGACTCAGCGTCTTCGCCCTCAGCTTCGTCGGACTCCTCATCGTGCCCACGAACTTCTCGTACTGGGTCTTCGCCATCCTCATCTTCGTGAACGGCGTCGGTGGGGGCATGTTCTCCGCACCGAACTCGGCCGCCATCATGAACTCGGTCCCGGCGAACGAACGTGGCGGGGCCGCCGGTATTCAAGCTGCCTTCATGAACACCGGCATGGTGCTCTCCATTGGCATCTTCTTCTCACTGATGATCGTCGGCTTGACGAGCACCTTGCCTAAAGCAATGGTGAAGGGACTCACGTCACACGGCGTCGCGCTCGCGCAAGCTCACTCCGTGTCCAGCATGCCCGCCGTCGGGAGCCTCTTCTCGTCGTTCTTGGGATTCAATCCCTTGAAGAGCTTGCTCGGATCGCAGTCCGCCACGAACGTCACGAGCGCACAGTGGGCCACGTTGACGGGCAAGAGGTTCTTCCCGAACCTCATCGAGAGTCCCTTTCACCACGGATTGATCATCGTCTTCGCGCTGGCGATCGCGATGGCGGTGGTGGGCGCGATCTTCTCGGCCCTGCGCGGCACGCGCTACATCTTTCCCCAGGAGTCCTTGGCGAAACACGCTGGTGAACTCGCCGAGAGTTCAGGCGCGGTACCGGGCGAGATCGCCTTGGACGCTGAGGTCGTTCGATGACCGCCGTTGCGGTGCCCGTCCAGACGGGGACCAGCGCGGCGCGACTTCGTATGGCGCTCGTGCGACTGGCGCGAACCCTTCGCCGTCACGGGGGTCCAGGACTTTCACCCTCGCAGATCTCCGCGCTGGCGACCGTCGAGGAGTTCGGGCCCATGCGCATCAGTACGTTGGCGACCTACGAGGCAATGGGCGCGCCGGGCGCGACGCGGGTCGTGGCGACCCTGGAAGAACTCAACCTCTTCGAACGCCGCGACGACCCCGACGACAAGCGAGCGAGCGTCGTCGACTTGAGCGACCTCGGCCGGGCGACGTTGGCCAAACTCTGGAACGAGCGAACGATTGGACTGAGTTC
The DNA here is from genome assembly GCA_036509375.1 of Acidimicrobiales bacterium. GTDB lineage: Bacteria > Actinomycetota > Acidimicrobiia > Acidimicrobiales > RAAP-2 > RAAP-2. The sequence goes on along the minus strand of DATCFS010000252.1, from coordinate 237 downwards.
GCGACTCGAGCGACTGAGCGCGCAGGAACGCGCCGCTATCGACGCCGCGTTGCCGGCGCTCGAGAAACTGGTCCGCGACAACTGACGACGAGCGCACTCGTCGAAGCGTGCCTACGCGAGCGCCGCGTCGAGCGTGATGGTCGTACCCGTGAGGGCCTTGGAGACGGGACAGCCCAGCTTCGCCTCGTTGGCCGCCTTGACGAATCCCTCTTCATCGAGACCGTCGACGGTGCCTCG
>DATCFS010000251.1:0-10531 GCA_036509375.1 Acidimicrobiales bacterium | reverse complement strand
CGAAACGCGTACCGGTCGTTCGGCCAGTGAAGCCGATCAAGCAACGCGCCAACGTACGGCCGAACTCGTCGGCCGCGCCGTGGGCACGCTCGCATCGGTCTTGGACTTCAACCACTGTTACGTCGCGGGCTCGGTGGCGCTCGGGTTCGGGGACGAGTTCTTCGAGATCGCGAACAAGTCGGCGGGCACCATGGCCATGCTGCACTACTCCGAACACTTGGAGATTCATCGATCGGGATTGGGTGTTGACGGACCACTGCTGGGAGCGGCACTCGTCGCGTGGCGCGGTGCATCGTGAGCGCGTGGGCCCCGGGGCTGGGGCGCTATCTCCTTCATCATCCCTTGGGCACGCCGACGTTGGTTCGCGCCGGGTGGCGTATGCGGCGCACCGGTTGGTGGCGCCAACGACCGTTTCTTCCGTTGCCCGATCCGGCGTACTGGCATTTCCGATTGGTGACGGCGAATGGAAGTGCCGGACCGGAGCTTCGTCCTCGCGACGTCGTCGAGGCCGCGCGTTGGGTCGTTCGTCAACCGACAGTCGGACGCTGATGGGACGAGTGCTCCTACTCAATGCGACCTTCGAACCGCTCCAACTCGTGAGTGAACGACGGGCCGTCGTCTTGATGCTCGCCGGTCGCGCCGAGCCCATCGTGACGCCCGAGCATCCGAACGTTTGTCGATCGGCGACGGTCGTCGTCGAGATCCCGGCCATTGTCCGCCTCCACGACATGGTGAAACTTCCTTCCAAGGTGCGCACGCCGCCCCTCACGAGACGATCGCTCCTTCTGCGCGACAGTTACCGTTGCGCGTACTGCCTCGAACACGCCGACACCATTGACCACGTGGTGCCACGCAGCCGCGGCGGTCGTCACGAATGGACGAACGTGGTCGCGGCCTGCCGTCATCACAACATGCAAAAGGGCGATCGGCTCATCGAGGAGATTGGCTGGCGAATGCACTTCGAACCCCGCGTGCCCGACGGTCCGTGGTGGCGTTGGCGCCATCTGCCAGACCCCGATCCGTTGTGGGCGCCGTATCTCCCCAGAGCGTCGTGAGCGGAGACGTCGAAGAGCTCTACGACTACGACCTCATTCGCCAGTCGGGTGAACCGTCGATGTTCGACGTACGTCCTGTCCGTACGACGCTGGTGCTCGGCAGTAGTCAATCGGTTGACGTGCTCGACCCCAGGAAAGTCCGCGACGTCCCGGTTCGTCGACGACGTGGAGGCGGCGGTCTCGTCGTGTTGCACCCCGGCGACCTCTGGATTGATTGGTGGATTCCCGCCGGTGACCCTCGTTGGTCGGGCGATTTGCACGTGAGTTCGCTCCGGGCGGGGCAATGGTGGCGAGAGAGTTTGCGTGACCAGATCGATGGGGTTCTCACCGTCCACGAAGGTCGACTCGAGGGCGAGCCGGCTCATCGAGTTGTCTGCTTTGCAGGACGGGGCCCGGGTGAAGTGTTCGTTGACGGTGTAAAAACGGTGGGCGTCACGCAGTGGCGCGTACGCGAAGGAGTCTTCGTCTCCACGGTGCTGCCCGTGGAACCGTCAATCGAGGCACTGGGGTTCCTCACGAACGTGCCCGTTGGCCTTGATCGGGTGCTGGACGAAAAGGTGAGTGCCCCCGTCGCGGGAATCGATCACGCACGGCTTATTGACCGGCTCGTGCAAGTGAGCGGTCCGTGGCGATCTCGCTCCTTTCAACTCGACGCCTAGAGCGCACTTCGCAAACTGCTCCGGTTGGACCGGCGACGTCGCGTATCGCAACACGTCCAGAATTGGCTCGAAATTGTTCCGATTTGCGTTCAAGTGGGGTTAAGTGGTGTAATGTGTCACCGAATGGGGGGAAGTGGTGAACCCGTGGGAGGAACTTCAATGCTTGGTTTTGTTGGCCGGTACCAGCACACGCTGGACGCGAAAGGTCGACTCATCCTGCCCGCTAAGTTCCGACTGGAGTTCGAACGTGGGGGATCGCTCAGCCCCAATTCCGAAGGCTGCATCGCACTGTGGACGCCCGGCGAGTTCGCGCGTCAGAGTGAAGAGCGTCTCGAGCAGAGTCGCACCGGGGGTTCGAGTGGCCGCCAGCAGGCGCGTTACTGGGCGGCTAACTCCACCGACGTCGAGTTCGACAAGCAGGGACGATTCGCGCTGCCTACTGCGATTCGCGAGTTTGGAAAATTGAGTGGCGACGTCTTGATCGTCGGATCGCTCGACCACATCGAGTTGTGGAATCCCGCGATCTACGCGGAACAGGTCAACTCGGCGGAAGAGATTTTTAAACAGGGCAACGACTAATGAATGGGGTGCAACTCAAGTATCGGCCGCGGACCATGCGCAGCCTGGCAATCGTCAAGACGGGTAGAGAATCCTCCTCCGCCTGCTCTCCCGTCTTGACGATTGAAAGGCTGCAGATGGCCCAGGACAAGTACCACGTACCGGTGCTCGAGAGTGAAATCGTCGAGCTCTTCGCCAGCCTGCCCGCTGGCGTAGTCGTTGACGCCACGCTGGGCGGCGGCGGCCACGCCCACGCGATCCTTTCCGCTGCTCCGCAGTTGCGCATTCTTGGCATCGACCGTGATCCCGATGCCCGAGACGCCTCGACGAAGCGTCTCGAATCATTCGGGGGTCGCGTCCGCATTGTGGACGCGACCTTCGGCCAATTGCGCGACGCCCTCGTTGCCAACGCCGACTTTCTCGACGGTCAGCCCATCGTCGGAATACTTATGGACCTCGGCGTTTCGTCCCATCAACTCGACGACGCCAGTCGTGGTTTTTCGTTTCGCGCCGATGCCCCGTTGGACATGCGAATGGACCCCACGAAGGGCGAAACGGCTGCGCAGTATCTCCGCCACGTCGATCTTCACGAGTTCGTTCGCGTGCTTCGCGAGAACGGCGAAAACCGGTTCGCCGGTTCCATCGCCAAGTCCGTCATTGAGCGCCAACCCGAAACGACCAACGAACTGACCGAGGCGGTTGAGCGCGCCGTTCCCATGGCCGCGCGTCGACGGGGTCACGTGGCCACGCGGGTGTTTCAGACGCTGCGCATCGTGGTGAACGCCGAAGAAGATCAGTTGGCTGATGGTCTCGACGCCGCACTCAATGAGTTAGCCCTCGGAGGCGTGCTCGCGATCATCTCGTACCACTCGGGAGAAGACCGGGTCGTGAAGTCAGTCCTGCACGAAGCGTCGACCGGAGGCTGCCACTGCCCTCCTGCACTGGGCTGCGTCTGCGGCGCCGTACCGCGCGTCACCGTGATGAAGGCCAGTGCCCGCCTCGCGAGTCAGGGTGAGATCGTTCTCAATCCCCGTGCCCGTTCGGCCCGCCTCCGCGTGGCGCGCAAGGTGGCCCCGTGAGCGTCGTGAGCATTCCCCGCCGCGTCGACACGCGACCGAACCGACCTCGGACCCGGCCCCAGGCCAAACCCGTAACACGTCGACGCCCTTCGCACGAGGCCGTCGCGCCTCGCCGCGCCGCGGTGACCAAGACGGTGCGCCGATCGTCGTCGCTGCGCAAGTCCGTCGTTGTTGTCATCGTTGCGTTGGTTGTTTCAATAGCTGGCAGCATGGTTGTGGCCAATCGTCAGGTTCAGTTGCACGCACTGCAGAATGAACTTCTGCAGGCGCAGTCCACATACGCCGAGCAAGTCGGTTCACTGACCGACCTCTCCGCGCCGAGTCAAGTTGCGACCAAGGCCGGAGCGCTTCACCTGGTGTACCCGGTCTCGGTGACCCAAGTCCTCTCCACGTCACTTGACAAGCCTCTGCGGCTACCGATGTTCTTGGGTTATGCACCGGCGACGTCAAGGACGATTCGGTGACCACCCACTACTCTTCGACCCACTCGCGAACGCAAGTCCTGCATCATCCCACCCGACGAACGGTGAGCGGTCCCCGTCGACTCCTCATGCTGCGCGCGTTGCTCGCGGCGGCCTTCGTCGCGCTCGGCGTTCGTCTCTTCTTTATTCAGGTCGTTGATCATCCGCACTACGCCGCACTCTCCGTCGGCCAGGTCCACGTAAAACTCACCACCACTGCGTTGCGCGCCGGAATCTACGACCGACACGGGCAGATCCTGGCCGTATCGCGTCCGACGTCGCTCGTGATTGCCGACGACTGGTTGATCAAACACCCCGACACGGAAGCGAAGGCGATGTCCGCCCTGGTGCAGGTTCCGGTCGCCAAGCTCGTGCCGCTGTTATCGGAGAAGTACGGCGCGGTCGTCGTCAACGACAAACTGAATTTGACGTCGGGCCGTGAGCTTTCGGCGTTGGTGTTGCCCGGTATCACCGTGCAGGGCTCGTCGGTGCGAACATATCCGAACGGACCTATCGCCACGTCACTCCTCGGCGGCACCAACGGTTCGGGGGCCGGATCGGCGGGACTTGAATATCAGTACCAGAAGTTGCTCGCCGGGCAGTCCGGTGTGACGCGCGAATACGTGTCGACCTCCGGGGTGAGCCTCCCGAGTTCGTCTTCGACCGTTCTTCGCAAGGCGAAGCCGGGCGTGGGTCTCGAACTGACCCTCGACACGTCACTACAGTTCGTGACCGAACGCGACCTCGCCCGTCAACTCGCCACGACGGGCGCGGTGTCGGGCGTGGCGGTCGTCATGGACGTGAAGACCGGGGAGATTCTCGCCGACGCTTCACTGGTCAACACAAAAACGAAGGCCGGCGTCCTCGGTCCCATTCCCGCCTGGGGGCGAAGCATCGGCGTGGCGGGCGTGCAGCAGACGATCAACAACTTGGCTTTCTCACAGACCTACGAACCGGGATCGGTCTTCAAGGTCGTCACGTTCTCGGCCGCCTTGCAAGCGGGGCTCATCACGCCCCAAACCGTCATTACCGTGCCGAGTTCAGTGACGGTCGGCGGACGGTACTTTCACGACGCCGAACAACACCCGCTCGAACATCTGACCGCAACCCAGGTACTCGCCGAATCGTCCAACATTGGCACCTACGAAATCGGTGCGCGCGTCGGAGAAAAGGGTCTCCTCGCGCAAGTGAACGCGTTGGGCTTTGGTTCGACGACCGCCGTCGACTTCCCTGGCGAGTCGCGAGGTCTCCTGGTGGACGCCGGCAGTTGGTACGCGAGTGACCAGGTGGCTCTGCCGATTGGACAGGTCGACGCCGTGACGCCGATCCAGGTCCTTGACGCCTACAACGCGATCGCCAACGGCGGCGTCTTCGTCGAGCCGAAGTTAGTGCGCGGTTACGTGTACGCCAACGGTACGGTAAAGGGGACGCCCGCGAGCGCCTCGCGCACAGCAATCTCGCCGAGCGTCGACGCGACGATGGTGAAGATGCTCGAACAGGTCGTGCTTTCGGGTACCGGTACCAACGCCATCATCCCGGGCTACAGCGTGGCTGGCAAGACGGGGACGGCGACCATGCCCTATCCCGGCAAGGACAAACTCCTGGTGGGGGATTACAACGCCAGTTTTGTCGGATTCGCCCCCGCGAATGACCCAGTACTGTCGATGATCGTGGTCGTTGAGCGTCCCCAGACAACGATTTTCGGTGGCGCCGTCGCCGCCCCGATCTTTCAAGAGGTGATGTCGTACGCGTTGCACCACTACAACATTCCCTCCAACGGCACCATTCAAAAACCGCTGAAGGGCACGGGCGCCTCGATCGCGTCGGACGTGACGTGATGCAGCTGGGCGACATCTTGGACGACCTGACGCTCGACGTGCAGACGGGGAGCATCGAGATAAGTCACGTCGATCTTGATTCGCGCGACTGCGTGCCCGGATCGCTGTTCTTCGCAGTGCCCGGCGCGTCGGTCCACGGCGCGGACTTCGCGAGTGAGGCCGTGTTGCGCGGAGCCGTCTGCGTCATTTCGAGCGAACCGGTCACGGTGCCGGCGCCGGTTGTCGTGGTCCCGTCCTCGCTCTTATTGGCCCTGTGCGCCCACGCGAGCGCTGCGGTGACCGATCACCCCGAGACCAAGGCCCGATTGGTCGCCGTTACCGGCACCAATGGCAAAACGAGCGTGACGACGATCCTCAGCGCACTCGCGCAGTCCCTGGGTTGGAACGGTGGCAGCATCGGGACGCTCACCAACCAACGTACGACACCGGCGTCGCCCGAACTCTTTCGGTCGCTCGCATCACTCGTTGCACAGTTCGATGCGAACGTGCACGACTCGTTGGTCGCCATGGAGGTCTCCAGTCACGCGCTCGACCAACACCGTGTCGACGGCCTTTCGTTCGCCGTCGCGGCCTTCACGAACCTCAGTCACGAACACCTCGACTATCACTCGACGATGGAGGAGTACTTCAGTGTGAAGTCGCAACTTTTCACGTCCGAACACGCGATGCGCGCCGTGGTGTGGATCGACGATCCCTTCGGGGAACGGGTGGCGGACATGACGACGTTGCCGTTGACGAGGGTGTCGCGCGCCGACGCCACCGACGTGGAGGCCTCGCTCAAAGGTTCCACGTTCTTCTGGCGCGGTCACCTGATCAACTCGGCGCTGGTGGGCGACTACAACGTCGACAATTCGCTTCTCGCCATGACCATTATGAGTGTGCTCGGGGCCGATGACGCCGCAATCGCCGCCGCCATGGGCGACGTCCCGGCCATTCCCGGACGTTTCGACGTGCTCTACGGTCCGAACGTCACGGTTATTGTCGACTACGCCCACACGCCCGAGGGGTTGCGCCGGCTCCTGCACGACGTACGGGCGCTGGTTCCTTCGTCACGACTACTCGTCGTCTTTGGCTGCGGCGGCGACCGTGATCGCGCCAAGCGTCCCGAGATGGGAGAGGTGGTCTCGAGCATCGCCGACGTCACGATCGTGACCTCGGACAATCCCCGTTCCGAATCTCCCGACGCCATCATCGACGCGGTGCTGAACGGCGTCGTCGCGGGAGCCGACGTTGAGCGCATCGTGGACCGTCGCGCGGCGATTGCCCGTGCCATCGCACTGGCCCTTCCCGGCGACGTGGTGGTCATCGCCGGCAAGGGGCACGAGACGACTCAGACCATTGGCAACGACGTACTGCCCTTCGACGACCGCCTCGTGGCCCAGGAGCTGCTCCAGTGAGGTCGCCATGCTGAGTCTGATGGAGTCCGGTGGAGTGGGATTCCTCTGCTCGATTCTTCTCACCCCACTGTGGATTCGCTTTCTCGCGAGTCGCTCTCTCGGTCAGCACATTCATGAGGTACTTCCCTCCTCGCACCAAGCCAAGGCCGGCACCCCGACGATGGGCGGCGTCATCATTGTCATCTCGGGCGTGGTGGGCTACTTGATGGGACACCTCGGCACGTCGATCGTCTTTACGCGCGGAGGAATCCTCGTCATCGCGGTCCTGGTCGCGTCGGGACTGCTCGGATTCGTCGACGACTACTTAGGTGTGCGTCACGCCCGCAACCTCGGGCTGAAGAAACGTGGCAAGTTCGCCGGCCAGTTGGTGATCGCCGGCGCCTTCGCCGTGTTGTCGATCGACTGGGTGCACACCTCCACCAACCTGTCGTTCACCCGGTTCTCCTTCCCCGGATGGAATCTGACGGCCGGAGGATGGATCGTCCTGGCGGTCCTCGTCATTATCTCAACCTCCAACGCCGTCAATCTGACCGACGGCATCGACGGACTGTCGGCGGGATCGGGCACGTTCTGCTTCGGCGTGCTGTCGATCATTGGTTACTGGCAGTTTCGACACTTCGCGATCTATCACCTGCACTCCGCACTCGACCTCGGTCTCGTCGCCGTTGGACTGGTGGGCGCCTGTCTCGGTTTCTTGTGGTGGAACGCTGCACCTGCGCGCATCATCATGGGCGACACCGGTTCGCTCGCGATCGGCACGGGACTCGGCGCGATCTGTCTCTTGATGAATCTCGATTTACTCTTGCCCATTATCGGCGGACTCTTCGTCGCTGAAACGGCGTCGGTAATCTTGCAGGTGCTGAGTTTCCGGCTGTTCGGTCGGCGAATCTTCCGCATGGCTCCGTTCCATCATCATTTCGAACTGCGCGACTGGCCCGAGTCCACGATTCTCGTACGGTTGTGGATCGTCGCGGGACTCCTCGCGATGCTCGGACTCGGTATCTTCTATGGCGACTTTCTGCGGATTGCCAAGGTCGTGTAGCCGTGGCCATCCGTCAAAAGGAACTTCACCGGTTTCGCCCGTCGAAAGTGAGAACGTCGAAGAACCCGAAGCCCCCACGCGCCCGAACTCGCAACCTTGGACTCTTGCAGCCCTTGCCACGCGGCGGTGCGACGGGCCGCGTGCTGTTGTTCATCACGGCGCTGCTCGTGACTTTCGGCACGATCGCCGTCGCGTCGGCCAGTGAGGGTCAGGCGGCGGCGAACGGAGGATCAACGTGGTCCATCATGATCCACGACATCGTCTATTTGATCTTCGGCGTCTGCGCGCTGTACCTGGCCGCGCGACTTCGACTCGATCGTTTGGTGCGAAGTGCGCCGATGATCATCCTCGTCGGCCTCGCTCTCCTCGTGGCCGTCAAGGCCATCGGGGTCACCACCAATGGCGGCAAGCGTTGGCTGAACCTCCACGTGATCTACCTGCAACCGTCGGAACTCTTCAAACTCGTTGCGGTCCTCTTCGTAGCGTGGCTCGTCCAACACCACCACGACGAGTTGGGTAACTGGCGTCAGCTGGCGATCTGGACGTTGCCGATCACAATTGGCTGCGGACTCATCGTCATCGAGCCCGACCTCGGCACGTCGTCGGTGGTCGTCCTCATCGTCTTCGCAATGTTGGCCGTCGGCGGACTAGCTAAGAGGATGCTCGCGAGAATCGCGATGCTCGTCGTGAGCGTGTTCGGTGTCTACATGGCCTCCAAGCCCTATTCGGCCAGTCGATTCTTTTCGTTTCTCCACCCCAACACCAATTTGCTGAGCGGCGGGTACCAACTCCAGCAGTCGAGGATTGGACTCGGCGCCGGTGGGGTGGGCGGCCTCGGACTCGGCCACAGTCGAGAGAAGTGGGGGCTGCTACCCAATCCCCATACCGACTTCATCTTCTCGATTATCGGTGAGGAACTCGGCCTCATCGGCACGTTGCTCGTGATCAGTCTCTTCGTGGCCTTTCTCTTCGCGGCGGTTCGCATCGCCCAGCAGTGCACGAACTCCGTCTATCGACTCATTGCGGTCGGCATCACGACCTGGATCGCGGTCGAGGCGCTCATCAACATTGCGTCAGTCGTGGGCTGGTGGGCGGTGACGGGAATCCCGCTCCCGTTCTTCTCCTACGGTGGCACCGCGCTCATCACGGAGTTGGCCGCCGTGGGGATCTTGTACAACGTCGCCCACGACCACAGTCACTCGAACGACGTCACGATTCGCGAACACCGAATCACCAACTTCCGTGAAACCATCGAGCGCACCACCGCCGCTCGACAGTTAGAGCGTCAACGGGCGCCCCGGTCCCCACGCCGGCCTGCTCAAGGTCCCCGCGTTCAGCAGCGTCCGCGTCCCCGTCCGCCACAGGATCCACGCCGGGGCCGCTGATGAACGGTCCCATCGTCATCACCGGAGGTGGGACCGGAGGTCACATTTATCCCATGCAAGCCGTGGCCGAGCAGTTGATCGCCCACGGCGTGGCGGCCAGTCAACTGCGCTTCGTGGGCAGCCGTCGCGGCCAAGAAGCGACGGCGCTGGCGTCGAGCGACATTCAGCTCACGCTGCTACCCGGTCGCGGTCTTCGTCGTTCGTTCGGTCCCGAAGCGGTCGTTAAAAACTGCGGCGCGGTGCTCGGTCTCGTCGCGGCGATCGGCATGGCGCTCGTCAAAGTGCGCTCGTGGCGTCCGTCGGTCGTCGTGTCGGTCGGCGGGTACGCCTCATTCGCCGCGTCGTTCGCGGCGGTGCTGTGGCGACGACCACTGGTGCTCGTTGAGCTCGACGCCACGCCCGGTGTCGCGCAACGAGTGCTCGCGCGCTTTGCGGTGAAACAGTGTTGCGCGTTCCCTAGTGAGGCGAAGAACGCGGTCGTGACCGGCGCGCCGGTGCGCGACGCAATCCTCGCCATCGATCGATCGGACGGTGCGCGTTCCCTCGCCCGATCGGCCGCGATCCCGCCCATTTACCGAAGTCGGTCCGTCGTGGTCGTGATGACGGGATCACTGGGATCGACCCGGGTCAACCGGGCCGTGCTCGAACTCGCGGCCCTCTGGTCCGAGCGACACGATCGCACCATCATTCACGTGACCGGGCAACGGGACTTCGCCATGGTGACGCGCGAACGTCCGACGACGAACGGCTTGGACTACCGCGTCCTCGCCTTCGCCGACATGACGGCGATCTGGGCACTGTGCGACGTGGCAATCTGTCGCGCCGGAGCGATGACGTTGAATGAACTCACCATCCTCGCCCTGCCATCGGTCCTCGTGCCGCTCCCGGGCGCACCCGGTGATCACCAGACCGAGAATGCGTTGCTCGTTGTCGAGGCCGGCGGCGCGCGACTCGTCATGGACGGTGACTGCACCGGCGTGAAGCTCGACGACGTGCTCGGTTCAATGATGGAGCCCGCGACGTTATCCGCCATGGGAAAATCGGCGGGATCGCTCGG